>JAFZZD010000706.1 GCA_017615955.1 Victivallales bacterium | reverse complement strand
CCACTGTCCACAGGCCACTGTCCACAGGCCACAGCCCCCAGGCCACAGGCCACAGCCCCCAGGCCACAGACCACAGACCACAGGCCACAGGCCACAGACCACTGACCACAGGCCACAGACCACTGACCACAGGCCACAGGCCACAGACCACTGACCACTGTCCACAGGCCACAGACCACTGACCACTGTCCACAGGCCACAGACCACAGGCCACAGTCCACAGTCCACTGACCACTGACCACTGACCACTGTCCACTGTCCACTGTCCACTAAATAATGCCTGACATACCAGAATTGACACCAGCCATGCGCCAGTATATGGAGGCGCGGAAGAACTTGCCTGAAAAGACTATATTGCTTTTCAGGATGGGGGATTTCTATGAGCTGTTCTTTGAGGATGCGAAGCTTGCGGCCCCCATAATGGATGTGGTTTTGACTGCGCGGGCTGGCGTGCCCATGTGCGGTGTGCCGTATCATGCGTTGAAGTCATACGTGGCGCGCATATTGGATGCAGGTTACAAGGCGGCGATTGCGGAGCAGTTGGAAGATCCAAAACTGGCGAAGGGGCTTGTTAAAAGGGATATAACACAGATTATCACACCTGGAACACTGGTTGAGGATACCATGCTTCATGGCTCCCAGTCCAACTTCCTGGTGGCATTGACACAAAGCAAGTCCATTTATGGCATTGCCGCAATGGATTTGACCACGGGTGATTTTCGCGTAACGGAAATCGGCGAAAGACAGGCCATGGAGAATGAACTGCACCGTCTTAAGCCTGCGGAATGCCTGATTCCAGGCGTATTGAAGAATGCCTGGGAGCAGGACAAGTATCCCGATGCGCCGCAGCATACGGCATGGTCAACCACTGACGATTGGGCATTTGACAAGGATTTGGCGGAAGACAACCTCAAGCGTTTCTTCAAGGTGGCATCTTTGGATGGCTTTGGTTGCAGGGGCTACACAGCCGCAATCTCTGCCGCTGGCGCCTTGCTTCATTATGTTACAAACAACCTGCGCAGGGATTTGACGCATGTCCGCAATATGCAGACCTACAGCATTGGGGACAGCATGATTGTGGATCGCATCACCCAGCGCAATTTGGAACTGGTGGAACCTATTTTCTCCGATGCAAAGGACAGTACGCTGTTGTCTGTCCTGGACAGGACGGTCACCCCCATGGGGTCTCGTCTTCTGCGTGAGTGGATATTGCGCCCCCTGCGCTCCAAGGCACGCATTGAGGAACGGCTGGATGCGGTGCAGGACTTGTTCTGCAATCCCATGACGCTGAGTGAACTGCGTGAATTGCTGACACGAGTTCGAGACCTGGAGAGGGTAATTGCCCGTCTCAACCTTGGTACCGCCAATGCCAGGGATTTGCTTGTGCTGAGCCGCGGCCTTGGCGAAATACCAGGCATACGTTCCGTGACGGCGACTATGGATGCGCCCTTGCTGAAGGACATAACACAGAAACTGGTGGATGTGCCTGAGATTACAGAACTTATTGCCAAGGCAATTGTGGACGAGCCGCCACTTGCAATCAAAGAAGGAGGCATCATACGCCCTGGCTACAATGCCGAACTGGATACTTTGAAGAGTGCCTCAACGGAGGGCAAGACCTGGATTGCACAGTACCAGCAGCATGAAATCGAACGCACTGGCATCAAGAATATCAAGGTTCGCTACACAAAGGTGTTCGGTTATTTCATAGAAGTGACAAAGGCGTTCCTGGACAAGGTTCCAGACGACTACATACGCAAGCAGACACTGGTGGGGGCGGAGCGCTTCATCACTCCCGAACTCAAGGAGATTGAGGACAAGGTAATCGGCGCCGATGAAAAGAGCATGGCGCTGGAATATGAACTTTTCCAGGAATTGCGCACTACCATCTGTGCCAGGACTGCTGCCGTTCAGGACAATGCGAGGGCAATCGCGCAACTGGACTGCTTATGCTCGCTTGCGGAGGTGGCAATACGCCAGAACTACACGCGCCCGCAAATCAGCGAGGAACCTGTGCTGGACATTAGGGACGGGCGGCACCCAGTTATCGAGGCTCGCATGACCAGCGAGACATTCGTGCCAAATGATGTTTCACTTGATACCCGCAAGGGGCAGATCGCCATAATCACTGGTCCCAATATGGCAGGTAAATCCACCTACATTCGGCAGGTGGCGCTTATCACACTTCTTGCGCAGATGGGCAGTTTCATTCCCGCATCCTCTGCTGTAATTGGGTTGACTGACCGCATCTTCACGCGTGTCGGTGCTGCTGACGACCTGAGCAGAGGGCAAAGTACCTTCATGGTGGAAATGGTGGAAACAGCAAACATCCTCAACCATGCCACGCCATCCAGCCTGATTGTGCTGGATGAAATCGGCAGGGGGACCAGTACTTTTGACGGGCTTAGTTTGGCATGGGCAGTGGCGGAGTACCTCCACGACAACAATACAGTTAAGGCTCGTACGCTTTTTGCAACACACTACCACGAACTCACCGATTTGGCAGCCACAAAGCGCGGCGTCAAGAACTACAATGTGCTTGTGACTGAAAATGATGGGCTTGTCACTTTTACTCACAAGATAGGCGAAGGCTGCGCCGACAAGAGTTATGGCATACATGTGGCGCAACTTGCAGGCCTGCCAATGGATGTAATCAAGCGAGCCCGCGAGGTGCTGGGCACATTGGAGCATGATGAATTTTCGGAGGAAGGCAAGCCACGCCTGGCGATTCCAAAACAGAAGAAGAACAAGGAGAACCCAGACCAGTTGACGCTTTTCTGAATGCTTTGCCGTTGAATGTGGGGAATGAGGCAATTAAGACTTGACAAATGCATGAAGTTTTGTAAAATTCAAGATATTTTTTCTTTCAATATTAAATGAGGCATAAAATGAAACAAAGATCATTTACTTTAATTGAGTTGTTGGTTGTGATTGCAATTATCGCAATACTCGCTGCCTTGCTGTTGCCTGCCTTGAGTAAGGCGCGTACCAAAGCACGTACCACCGCTTGTCTCAACAATCTTAAACAGTGCGGATTGGGTGTGAATACATATCTAGACGATTCTGAAAACATAATGCCACCGTCAGCGCAAGGTTGGGTTCTTAAGAGTGGCAGCCTTAGCACTTATGATTCCACAACAGAGTTTTGGTTTGATTTATTGGGTCCATGGTGCGGAACGTCTAAATCATTCACCGGTAGTGGAAAGGTCAAGGAAACTTGTTTTCACTGCCAAACTATTTATAACAAGAATGAATCAAGATTTTTTGAGGTGTACGGCCTCAATGCTGGCTTGACGACAAATGTGGTGCAAGGTGTCACAAAGTCAAAAACACTTGCATACACCGGGAATGTGACGCATATTTTCCCTCGCAGCATGGTAAACGTCAGCCAACCGGCCCAGCAGATGGTACTTGTGGATTCCAGATACAATTATAATTCGCTGGGAAACAGAAGCATTGGGCATTGGATTGTTTCTGAACGGGCATACTTATCGATGCGTCATGGAGGCAGGGCTAATGTATTGTATTTGGATGGGCATGCCTTGCCTGAGGATCCTGCCTGGTTGTATGTAAGGCACTATAAAGGCTATCCATGGAATTTCAATTTCAAGAATGAGGCGACTTCTGTCCAGAGCGATGTCAATTTTGCGAATTACAATTATACACCATACGCAAGATAAAATTTGATGGCAATGAGGCAAATAACATTCAGATAAAAAGGTAGCAATGAAGAGATTCTTGTATTTGGCTGCATTGGTCTGCGGCCTGGCTTTTGCTGGTGATTTCTTTTATGAGAATGCAGCGCTCAATCCAGTGACTTTTGAAAAGCCAGTGGAGCACAAGGACATAGTCCTGGTGAAGGATGGCGAGTTGAACGTGGTTTTGGCATACGACTTTGCCGTCGAACCCAAGGAAACTACGGCAAGGGAACGTTGTTCAATCAAGTTGGCAGTTGAGGCGCTCAAGGATGCGTTCCAACGCACTACAGGCAAGGTCCCTGAAACTGTCAATGCAGCGGAGCCACTTCCCGTGGGAAAGGCGGTCATTGCTCTGGGAAAAAGCGCAATTACTGACAAGTTGGGGCTTAAGCCGTTGGACATGCCAAAGGAGGCGTTCCTAGTGAAGAGCTTTGACAACTGCATTGTCATCGCTGGTCATGACGGCTCCCTTATTCCTAATTCATACAACAAGATGGACTGGACACGCTACCGCATCAATGGCACATTGAATGGTGCGTACGATTTCGCTGAGCGCATTCTGGGTATGCGCTATTATTTCCCTGGCATCGGCATAGTTGGTCCAGAACACAAGAACCTGTCCGTAAAGCCAGTCTCATACACCGACTGCCCGAAATACCGCAACCGTTTCAACTGGGGATATGCCCGCGATTTCCAGAAGGGCTATCCCTGGAAGGAAGCCAAAGGCAAGAACAACTTCGACTATGCGTGGCGCATGGCAATGTCAACCCGCTTTGTGGATGTTTGCCATACCCCGTCAGTGCAGGTGCTTGCCAAGAACTTCCCCGAGAAAAAGGATTTGATTTTCTATAAAGACCCCAAGACTGGCTACCAGTATTATAATCCTTCAACTCATATTGGAAACCTTATGGATATCACCAACAAGGAAGTTGCCGATTTTCTGGT
>JAFZZD010000705.1 GCA_017615955.1 Victivallales bacterium | reverse complement strand
GAATGACGTCCCTAAAATTATAATAATTCTCTCGGGTTGTTTTCGCTAGGGCAACTTGAGTGGGCGCCGCCTCGGCGCCCACATAAACATCGGCGCCCACAAAAACATCGGAGCCCACGTAAACATCGGCGCCCACATTAGACTTCCTTGTAGATTTTGTCGCCTGCGCGGAGTTTGATGGGGCAGGGGAATGTGATGACGTCGCCTTTCTGGGCGTGCAGGGCGTCAATCTCGTTGGCGCGCAGCGAGGGTATTGTGTACTCCACGGCGCCAGTCTTGTTGCCGATAATCCAAAGTTTGTCCCCAACGGCAATGCCGCTGGCGTTTAGGATGGCCTCCGCAATCTTTGGCTTTGCAAAATAGTTTGTGACTGTGCCTGCGAATTCCTTTCGCACAGTGGCCTGGCTATCCCTTGCGGCTGCCCATTCGCCAAGTTTCCTGCCTAGATAGTAGCCGCCTTTCCAGAAGCCTCTGTTGAATACCTGCGCCAGTTTCTGCTCCCATTCCTCCACGAGCTCATTTGTGAATGGCAGCCCCTTTTCCCAGCGCTGGATGGCCTCCTTATAGACCGCCGTCACGCGGGCAACGTAGTCAGCTGAACGCCCCCTGCCTTCCAATTTCAGCACGGAAATGCCGCTGTCCAGTATCTTGTCCAGGAAGCCAATAGTGCATAGGTCCTTTGGCGACATGACGTATTGGTTGTCCACAACGAATTCCGCATCGGTCTCCGTGTCGCGGACAGTGTATTTCCTGCGGCAAGGCTGGAAGCAGGCACCTCTGTTGCCGGATGTGCCGTAGGTTGCTAGACTCATGTAGCATTTGCCTGAAATCGCCACGCACAGCGCCCCATGGGCGAATATCTCCACTTGTAGTAGTTTGCCACTGGGGCCAGTTATGTTTTCTTCCCTGATGCGCTGGCAAATCTGGCTAATTTGCTCCAGGGGAAGTTCCCTTGCCAGCACAATCACGTCCGCAAATTGTGCATAGAAGCGCACTGCCTCGATGTTGGATATGTTGGCCTGCACAGAGATGTGCACAGGCAGGCCGACTTTCCTGGCTGCCGTAATAACCGATATGTCCAGAGCGATCACCGCGTCAATGCCCGCCGCCTTGGCTGCCTGGCAGAGACGGGTGATTTCAGGCAATTCATTGTCGTAAACTATGATGTTCAACGCCAGCCATGCCTGGACCTTGCGCTTGTGGCAGCGCTTGACTATTTCAGGCAAATCTGCTTCAGTGAAGTTGACTGTCGCCCTGGAGCGCATGTTAAGTTCACCGACGCCGAAATATATTGCATCGGCGCCATTGTCCAATGCTGCCTGAAGCGATTCAAAACTGCCAGCCGGCGATAGTAAGGTTATATCTGACATCTCCGCGCCTCTTAAACCCCTATCAACTGGTATTCAATGGAATCCGCCAGCGCAGTCCATGAGGCCTGGATAATGTCCGTCGAAACGCCGACGGTGGTCCAGCTGCGCTTGCCGTCCGTTGAATCTATAAGAACGCGGACTTTCGAGGCTGTTGCGCTGGCCGTGTCCAGTACGCGGACCTTATAGTCTGTCAGGTGTACCTTGTCCAACTGCGGGTAGAATATTTTGAGTGCCTTTCTCAATGCGCCGTCCAGTGCATTGACAGGGCCGTTTCCAAGCGCAGCCTGGATTTCCATGCTGTCACCAACACGCACCTGTATCATTGCGTATGACATTGCGCCTGGAGCGGGTGCCTCGTCTATGGTCTTGTACAGCACCAGTTCAAAATGCGGCTTCAGCAGACCCAGTTCCCTGCGTGCGAGTATTTCCAGGCTGGCATCCGCCGCCTCGAACTGGTATCCCTCATATTCCAGTTCCTTGAGACGCGCCATGATGGCGGTGATTTCTGGTGAATCCTTGGTGAGATTGGGGGCAAAGTGCCGCAGTTTTTCCGCCAGGATGCTGCGACCAGCCACCTCGGACAGCAGATAGCGCCTGTGGTTGCCGACTATTTCTGGCGAAATATGCTCGAATGCGCCTCGCATCTTCAGCATGCCGTCCGAATGCATGCCGCCTTTGTGGGTGAATGCGCTGCGTCCCACGTATGGTCTGTCGTTTGGTATGGCCACATTGGAGATTTCCGCCAGAAGAGTGGCTGTATCGACTAGTTTGTCCAGTCTTGGTATTTTGCAAGTGCAGTTCTTCTTCAGAATAAGGTTAGGGATAAGCACGCCTAGGTCCGCATTGCCGCATCGTTCGCCGCAGCCATTGAATGTGCCTTGCACATGCTTGACTCCCTCCTCGACTGCAAGCATGGAATTCGCCACTGCGCAGCCGCTGTCGTTGTGGCAGTGTATGCCCAGTTCCGCTTCGGGGAATGTGCTGCGCACGCCTCTGACAACAGTCAGTATTTCTGTTGGTGAGCATGCGCCATTGGTATCGCAGAGGCAGATTATGTTCGCGCCAGCCTGAACGGCTGTCTCTAGCACCTTCATGGCATAAGCTGCATCGTGGTAGTAGCCGTCGAAGAAGTGCTCCGCATCGAATATGACCTCTTTGCCCTGCTTTCGCAGGTAGCTGACTGTGTCCGTGATCATGGACAGGTTTTCCTCTGGCGTGACACGCAGGATTTCAGCCACGTGAATTGACGATGCCTTTCCCACAATGCTGACTACCTGGGTTCCCGCCTTCAGCAGGGCTTTGATGCCCGCATCGTTTTCCACTGTATTGTCTGGATGCCTGGTAGTACCGAAGGCACAGAGCCTGGCATTGCTTAACTTAAGCGACGCGGCCTCCTTGAAAAACTCCAGGTCCTTGGGATTCGAGGCGGGAATGCCAGCCTCTATGTAGTCGATGCCGAAATCATCCAGGATTTTGACAATTGCCAGCTTGTCCTGCAAGGAGAAGGACATCCCTTCGCCCTGGGCACCATCCCTGAGGATGGAATCCAATATGCTGATGTGCCTGCTTTTCATGAGTGTCGTTATTTTGTTTTGTATGTGAGCGCCGAGGCGGCGCGCTCATTCAAGTTGCCATCAGGTCAATGACAATATCACGGAATGTATTGTTTCAGCCCTGCTGGCGTTGAGATAGTCTTCCCTGGTGCTTTGGCTGCCGAACCAGGCGAACTTCACATCGTTGTCCAGCAGATGCTCCGGATGCTCGACTATGCCATCCGCAGACAAAATTGCCTTTGGCTGTGCCTTGCCCAGTTCTGCCCAGCAGATGCCGACGCCGCCCATGCCGTAGGATTCGATTTTCAGCGCGTCCGCGCCAACAAGTTCCTTTGGCACAGGAAGGAAGCATTCCGCCAACGCAATGTTGACGCCGTTTGGCTTGAGGACACGGTCTGTCACCATGGTCCACTTGCCGTCTTTTCTCAGGCTGATGCGTGTATGCTGAATGCCATATCCATCTGGTGCGCAAATGCGAAGCTTCATGAATGCGCAGTTGCGGAGGTTGTCCAGCTGTTTTTCCAATTGAGCCTTGATGATTGGCAGTTTGTTTGAGAAAACATTTGGCGTGATGCCAGGACGGTTCACATCCCACTTTTTCTCCAGTGTTTCAATAAGCTGCAGCAATTCCTTGTGAAGAGCCTCAATCTTGTCGAATTCTGCGGGATGCCCATCCAAGGCATCCTGATAAAGTTTCTTGAGTTTGTGAGAAATGATCTTCTCACGCACAGCATACAACAGGTCCTCTATGATTCTCTTTCCAAGGTCTGTCTTGATTTGCGGCAGTTTTTCGGAAATGATATTGAATGCGGCGATGTCGATTTCCTGGCTGGGATATGGGAGGCCGAAGAAGTCCCTGGTGAAGAGCTTGCCTTCGCTGACGCTGTTGAAATGGCGCCACAAGCCCTGGGTGTAGATAAGTTTGAGGGTGGTGCGCAGGATTGCATCGTCTGTCCCGAACAGGCGGCGCACCATTTCAGCGTATGCTTCGTTTTCTGGCATGCCGTTGATGAGAAGGCCCGTGAATACATACTGGGGCAGATAGCGCAGCAGGAACGCATCAGATTTTTCCCAGTTGGTGAGGACATAGCCCTTGCAGCACTTCTGGCCTTCCGCAAACTTCAGGCTGCTTGTCATATTGCTTAGGTGGAATTCTGCCGGCGCAATCACGCAGTCAATCCCCAGCTTCTCATTTGTGGCGAAACGGTCCTCCACCGTGCAGTCGAACAGATGGGCCAGATAGAAGCGCACATCTTCCTGGTACTGCCAGTCGAACATAAGTATGTCGTTGGGCACCTCGTAGATGGCCTCCCTGTATATCTCGAACATGTCCGACCACATTGCCATGCGCTTGCCAAGCTTTGCAAGAATGTCGTGTATCTTTATCACATGGTCCACGAACATTTTTCTCTGGCTTTCGTAGTCGGGTGCAGCCGCCTTGCAGCGTGGGCAGAGGCAGTAGTTGAAGAATTCATCAAGCCCAGCATGGAAGTATTTCGATGGGAATAGCGCCGCCACCTCGGTGAGGTATCTTTCCATGAACGGGTAGAATTCAGGCTCCGTGGGGCAGAACTCATCTTTGCGATTGCCGCCGAAACGCTCCTTTATGCCGTCCCGCACTTCACTCAAGTGCGCCAGTTCCGGATGCCTGAGGAAGCGTTCCGCATGCCCCAGTGTCGCCACGCATGGGACTATCTCCATGCCAAGTTTCGCGGCATAGTCCACAAGCTGGCGCATCTGCTCTTCAGTGTAGCATTCATTGTCCTTTGGATATGGGTATGAGGCGGTGCGTATCCTGTCCTCCAAATACAGCAAAATGCCGTTGTAGCCAGCCTCCGCCATTATTTTGATGAAGTTCTCGATGGTGTCGATGTTTTCCATCTGCCTGGCAAGATCCAACTGTATCCACTTGATTGACATTGTCGATTTCCCTTTGTTTGACTTGTTTGATGGTTTGCAAAAAATCAAGGTAATGTAATGTCAGCGTTGCATTTTTCCAACCGATAATGTGAATGGCGCGTACCCCAGCCCAGATGTCGTAATCGGGCATCCCTTGTGTTTCCATGCGCCTGGGGCGTCCATGTGAGCGCCGAAGCGGCGCTCACTCAGGTTGACCAACTTCATGTTTTCGTCTGCTGGACCTCCGCACAGGTTGGCCAACCTGTGTGGGGTTACCTGGTGCTTTGCCTTGCAGCTTGCTCAACCTGAGTGAGCGCCTCTTCGGCGCTCACATGGACGCCCCATGCGCATGGAAAAACAAGGGAGGCCGATTACTATGTCACCATAACAGCAGCCTTAATGCATCGTATGTACAGTCTTCAATGGTGATGGCTGAATCCTCATAGTAGATGACACCATATTTTGCATTCAGGCCACAGTTTCGTATTTTCATATTTGAGTTGGCATAGTTTACTTTAATGCAATATTCGTGGCCGCCTGCGATGTTCAAGTTTTCAATTGCACTGTTGTATGAATTGGGCGAGAACAGAAATCTTCCTAGGATGGTGGGCAGATTTCCCTCTTCGTCGGCGAACCCCAGTATTTCGATGGGTCTGCTTATACTGGCAATTACGCTATTCATGTCGTATGTGCCTGGTTCATAGCAGATTATGCCTCCGCTTTTCAGATTCCTGTATGCGCTGTCGAATGTACTGAAGTAGTTTGCCCCTTTGCCTGTGGTGTCAGGAGTGACGAACGCCACGTCATATAGATTGTCAAGCCAATTCTGACTTGCCGTTATTTCCCTGTTTGCCAGTTCCTCCTCGTAGATGGCTTGCTTTTCTTCACTTTCAAATAGGTGAAACGCCCCATCTGCAAACTGGAAGCCATAGCATTCAGAATATTCCTCGTAGTTGGCAGGCGTGTATTCCAGGAAGCTTATCTTATATACCCCAGGACCTCGGCTTGCGTTGCACTGGAGTTTGAGCACTGGGGCATTGGCCTTCTCTTTGTCCAGGTCTGGATTGTAGGTCTTGGTATTGACCACTTTCAGCACATCGTATTCGAATGAGAGTGCCTCCGTGTCAAAGTCCTCGCTGTTTACGGCGTGTGAGGACCTGGCCTCCACTAGCAGTATCCTTGGCGATATGGTGATAGTCCCCGCCTGGACGGCAAGCTCCACATTGCTGTTGGTCATGTCCTCTGGCGAGTACAAGACAGGGAAGGTTCCGATTTCATTGCCATCGGTGTCGAAACTGAGGAAGTTCCCTGTGAGCAGAGTCAGCGGCGACGTAATCTGTTCCGAACTGCAGCTTACAAGTTCGTATTTTAAAGCAGGCCATGGGTCGCCGTATGTCATGGTGTAGTCCCCTGTCTTGATGGTGATGCGCACTTTGTTGACATTGAAGGCGATAGTCTGCGTTACCGTTGCATTGATGTATGTGTTGCTGTTCAAAGACTTGCGTCTTTTGAAGGTGAATTTGAGTGTGGCGGTTTCTGTGCCTGCGTTGCAAACTTTGTTGTCAGGCAGAAGGCTGAATGTCCCTTCGACTTCGGTATTGTAATGTTCCCTGTATGCCTTGGCACGGATGCCAACTCCTTTTAGTGAATCGTAGGCATTGAGTTCCTTGTCAAAGCCTTCGAATACAATGTATGGAATGTCCGTATATACAGTGAATGTGCCAGGAATGCAGGTTATGCTGTAGTTGCTTCCCAAAGTGAGCGAACCCAGTGAAATGTTGTTGGTTCCTATGGCGGCCGGGGAGGAACCTGAACCAGAGAAGCTGTCTCCTTCCAGCACAGTGCCTTCCACCACCCTGTACGTGAATTCAGGGTAGGGCTCCATATATGTGCCTTCCTGGTCATCGAACTGCACTGTCACTTTCCTGGGCCTGATCTGGAATGTTATGTTGTTTGACGCCACGCAGAAGTGCTCCGGGTCGGTGGGCTGCAACCCTGATGTGTCAACGAGATAGGTTCCCACATTCTCGCCCGCCTTCCTGTTCAAGACACCCACAAGGGTGACATCCGAGTTCTTCAGAGTATTGATTACTGTGTATTCCAGTGTCTCTGGCTGCTTGTCGTAGTATTTCCAGTTGTTGACAAGGTTTACGTAAAGAGGCCTTTTGTAGATTGTGAAGGTGCCTTCCTCCAAGTCAACGTAGTAGTTTGGCGAACTCAGTGTCAGGCTTCCCATTCCGATGCTGTATGTCCCGATTTCCTCTCCTTCCTCGCGGCATGGCGTGCCGTAGATTTGTACGCCGTCAGGCATTTCATCCGTAACTGTGCAGTTGAATACGGGGTCCTCTGCCATGTAGTATTTGAATGTGTCGTTTGCAGTGACATGAAGCGGCAGCGGCCTTATGGTGAATATGCCTGGCACGAAATCAATCTCGAACAGGTCGTTTTCCTCGGAGTCTGCCAGGAATGTCTCATATTCGCCAGCGTCTTCGCCGTCCTGCCTGCCGATAGTCATGACAAGTCCGTCTTCTGGCAGCAGCTCGTTTTTGATGTCCAGACAAATCCATTGCAGTTCAGGGTCTATTTCACCGTAGTTTTTGCCGGCTGGCAAGGAACTTATCCTGATGCGCCCCTTTTCTATCATGATTGGAACTGATATGACGGAACCTGTGTAGCAGGATGAGGCGGGAATGAAAATGCACTGCTGAATGGAAAGGCCAGGCAGAGGCATAGTGTCACCTGCCTTCCAAAGGAAGGTGCCTGTAATGATGTCGCCCGTGTTTTCATCGACTATGTACCCGTTCACTTCTGAATGCTCAAGCCGCTCTCCGTAACTTATTGGCGTGGCCTCGATTTCACTGTGGGTGGAGGAGACCACTTTGCGTCCCAGCACATTCAGGCGCACTGGCGTCGCCTGGAATGTGTAGTTGTCCGCCTCTCCGCCCTTTATGTTTACAAGGTAGGTGCCAGGCATGGTTTCGTGGTTGGCAATGGTGTCGATTTGTGGAGGAACCTTGATGCACGCTTCGTCATCATCACCAATGAAGCCGGAATATGCCAGTTCATATTGAGGATTGGGTTCCTTGTAGTACCTGGAGCTGGCACCGCCTGTGATCTGCACGTCCAGCACTGCCTTCTCCACCTCGATTTCCACCGTGCCGGAGAATGGTGAGGATGTGGTGAGGTCGTATGGCGTGAACGTCCACTCCAGGCTTTGCCTGCCAGCTGCCGGGTATGTGTCGGGTTCTTTCCACTGGAAATATCCTTGCATTTCCTTTGTGCCGTCTGCGGTCAGCATTGTGCCTGTTATTTCAATGTCACCCAGCATGTCGCCGTATTTGATGTCTCCAATCTGTAGTGCTTCAAGTAGGCCAGGCTTTGTCGAGCGCACAATGCTGAATGTGCCTGGAATGATGGTGGCCGTGTAGTTTTTTCCGTCGCTGATTGCCAGGTTTCCCTGGTTGATTTCATAGTATCCGATGTTTTCGCCTGCCTCACGCCGTGGTGCACCTGTGAAAAAGGAATCTCCAACCAGGCTTCCTCCTAGGATCTCGTATTGCAGTTCTGGATCGGCCTCGCCATATTCCTTTTGGATATTTTTGATTTTCACCATGATTTCCCTTGCCAATATGGTGTAGTTGCCTTCCGTGAAGTCAATGAGATAATTGGGGCCGAAGTCCAGGCTGCCTTGCTTGATTTTGTAGGTGCCTGCGTTGTCTCCCTGCTCGCGCACCAGTGTCCCGCTTGCCACAAGGTCACGATTGCCATTCGTCATTGTATAGGTGAGCGCAGATTCTTCATCGCCGTATGTAATTGTAATGTCATCAGCCTTGATTTGAAGCGCCTGTTGCGCGACGTGTATGATTGCAGTGCCTGATGAACTCTTGTAGTTCTGTGTATTGTCCGGGATGAAAATCCATGCGACTTCATTGTCACCCGCGTTAAGCAGCCTGCCTTCGTCCACCCAGCTGAATGTGCCAGGCACGGCTGTTCCATTGCCTGAATGGGATGCGTGTCCCGTAATTGGCGCGTCTTCCACTGCATCGCCAAATACAAGCGCACTGTCTTCAACCTCTGCATTTACATCTGCCTTGGTCACGGTAAGTGTGCCGTTCACATACTGAAAATTGTAGTTTCTCGCGCTGCCGCCAGATACGGTTATTGGATATTCGCCAGCCGAGGCCTCGTATCCCGCAGCACTGCTTGCAACAGGCATTTCAATGTCAATTGGTCCGTCAGTGCCCAGAAATCCTGTCACATTCACGGTGAAGTCGCCGTTTGGAGACTGGTATTGTCTGCTTGCATCCATGGCATGGGCAGTCAAAGTTGCCTTTTCAATGGTGAAGTCGCTTGTGTATGTGCCGCTGTAGTGCGGATCCTGAATTGTTATTGTGGCAGTGTAGGTTCCTGCATTGCTTGGAACCTCTGGAAGCAGCGCACCTGTTTCGTCCCTGTATTCGCAGGTGTAGGCAAGTCCTGCTGGTTCAGTCTCGATTTCCAGGGCCAGCGCCCCTCCGTTGTATGTGCCTGATTTTGCCGTGAATGCGAGTTCTGGCTCGGCTTTGTGGCACAGCATTTCCCCATTGTAGAATGTGAGGAGATAGTTTGTGCCGTTGACACCGTCGTCTATGGAAAGCGTGCCTCTTGTGATTGGCCAGGCAGTTTCAAGAGTGGCATTGCTTTCGCATTGCAAGGCGCCAGTTATTGTGTCGCCTTCCGCCAGGCTGCCTGCCATGATGCGCCAGGTCAATTGCGGCATTTCCTCCAGATATGTGTATTCCTTGTCATCGGCGGAAATGTAGATTGGACGACGTGACACCTGTAGTTCCCTTTGCAGGGACAGGGCATTCCAGTGAGATGTGTTTTCTGGTATTGCCTGCAATGTGGGGAAGGCTGCGCCTGCGCTCTTCCACAATACTGCCCAGTCCGCTCCATTGTTCTGCCAGTCCCCGGCAAACGCGGGGTCCTGGAATGTGATGCTGATTTCCGCTGGCGTCAATGCACCTGGCACTGCCTGAACCGAACTGGTATTGCCGTAGATGCAGGGCAGTTCCAGTTCAAAGTCCAATGCCAGGTTGCCGCGATATGGCGTCTCGAATGCCCCGATGTCCGCTGCGCTGCAAAGGCTTCTGGCATTGCCAGCGGCATCGCTGTCCCCGTTGGTGTTGCTTCCTCTGTTGATGAGGTATGACCCCGCGCAAAGGCGCCAGTCCCCGTTTTCAGGCGAGGCAAAGCAGGGAAAGTAACCGCCAACCCAGTTGTCATTGTAGGCATTTCCATGCGTGCCTGCATTCCCTTTCTGCAATGGGATGCAACTCTCGTTGGGACTGTTTCCCTCGATGGCGCAATGGCTTGCGCTGCCGGCGATGCTTGCCTGCAATGTGCTGCCGCTGTTGCCCCAGACTACCGTGCTTGACACCATGCCCTCAGTGCTTGTCGTATGCAGGCCGCTGCCTTCGCGTATCGCCTCATTTGCAACGATTGTGCAGAAGTCTATGCGGGCATTGCCAGTGGCATAAATCCCGCCGCCCTTGCGTACACCAGAGCCATTGCCCGTAACCAGACAGTTGGAAATCTGCGTGTTACTTGTGGCGTAGATGCCGCCTCCGTTGCCGCCCCAGCCCTCGTCCAGGACACAGTTGTCACGCACCAGGCAATGCTTCAACTTGGCACCTTCGCAAAGATATGCGCCGCCGCCATTGCCTGCTATGTTGCCCTGTATTATGCAGGACTTCAATGTTACTGCGCCTGACAGCCTGGCACCGCCGCCAAGCCCGTCCCCGCCTGCACCTAAAGCCGTGCCTCCTTCAAGAACGAGGCCATCGACAAGCGTCTCCGTTGTGAATGGCGTTTCATTGACGAGCACCGTGCCTGAATTGCCCTCGGCAATGGTGAATATGGTTCTGCCGCCGAATGACCAGGCGTATTCGCCTTTGCTTCTTTGGTTTTGTCCCGCAATGTAGCCGCCATGAAGCGACACACCTTCCTTCAGCACAAAGGACGTGCTGTATATTGTGTCAGAGGCGGTCTCCACTATGCGTGTGGCATGGTATGTGCCTTTGCCAATCAGCACATTGTCTCCAGCGCTTGCCCTGTCAATGGCGCTTTGGGGATTCGCCAAGGCACTGCCCCAGCTTGTGCCGTCGTTCTCGTCATTGCCATCCTGGCTGACATACCAGGTTGCCCCATAAGTGCCGCTTATGCCAAATAACAGTGAAAGCAACACTGCTTTCAGATAACCATGTAATTTCTTGTTTTTCATCATTTTTACCTCCGTTGTTAGAGTTGAATATGCTTGTCGTTGTTGAAAGACTGCCATAAGATGCCCTGCGCTTGCTAAAAGTAAAATAGTTGATAGTGAATTCATAATCGTTGTAGATTTTTATAGTAAATGATATTACTTTATTGTATAAAACTATAAAAAATGCGAAATATTTGAGGAGGAGTCAGGTGTGAATGGGACTAAAAAAGTGGACAGTGGACAGTGACAGT
>JAFZZD010000704.1 GCA_017615955.1 Victivallales bacterium | reverse complement strand
GCATGGGCGTCTTCCTCAGCGGCTTCTTCTTGCCCTTGCCTGGCTGCTCCAGTGGCTCGTATGTGAGTTCGTCATCCGCCATTTAGTTGTCCAGGCACAGCCTTTTGAAATTGCAGTTCTGGCAAGAATCCTCTGGCCTCGGTGGATAGTCGTCTTTCGCCTGGCTGGATTTTTCCTTGGCGAGCATGGCTTCTGCCCCCTTGAGTATCTGCTGCCTGGCGGTGGCCAGGTCGCCTTCAGTGACAATGAAAGACCTGCCGCGCCCGCCGTCGTTGAGAAATACGGTGCTTACGTTCACCTGATTTGCTGACAGGGAATATTTTTCCATGGCGAACATCTTGTGACATGCCTGCCTCAACCTGAGGAAGGCCCTTTCCTCGTTGCCCAAGGTCCAGAAAAGTGTGGTCATGCTGCCGTCCTTTTCTCTGAAGATGAAATCAGGCACTTCCTGCACATTTATGTCTCCGATGCGGAATGTGTCCTTTTTTGAGGGGAAAGACCAGGCACTCCTGTCCAATGCGGAAATAGATTTTATGAAAGGCGAGAAATGGAATGCGTCCATTGCCTCCAGTATTTGTTGCTTTGCGTTGTCCGTAGCCTCTTGAGGCAGTTTTCGCAAAGTGCCGTATTCCTTGCCATTGCCGTAGTACAGTTCGAATATGTTTGTGCTTGTTTCGGGCTGTTCCTTCCATGCGCCATTAAGGTATTCCATCCAACTTTCACGCATGTTCTTCAAGGCAATTTGCTGAAGTTCCTCCTTGACTGGCATTTGACCATTCGAAGCGCATTGCGCCAAGGCCTGTGCAAGGGACTTGCGTGTCATATTGCCAGTCCATGCTTCCAGTGACTGCAAATGCGACAGTTGCCTGGCTATTGCGTCATCCTGGCCGCGCAGGTAAAAATATGCTCTGGCGCAGCGCATGAAGATGGCCTGCCTTTCAAGTGACCAGATGAAGTCCTCTTTCATTTTTGGGATGCCCTCCTTTGCCTGAAGAAGTCCTTGATAAGGCGCAGGCACTCGTCGGCAAGTATTCCTGGTGTGCATTGCACATTGTGGAGATAGCCTGGAATCGCCAGTACGTCAAGTTTGCTTCCTGCGGCGCCGAAAACGGGATCGCCGCAGCCATACACCAGCCTTGCCAGGCGGCAGTTCACCATTGCGCCAGCGCATTGTGGGCATGGCTCCTTTGTGACGTACATTGTGCAGTCGTCCAGGCGCCATGCGCCCAGCTTTTCGGAGGCTTCCTGCAAGGCCAGCAGCTCGGCATGGGCTGTGCCCTGCTTGAGCGCCTCCACCTTGTTGTGCGCCCTTGCCACTATCTCGCCATTCCTGACAATCACTGCGCCGACAGGCACCTCGCCTTCCTGGAACGCCAGCTGCGCCTCCTCCAACGCAAAGCGCATATATTGCTCATCATCTATTTGCATTGCTTTTCGGCGTCTCTGAATACCTGGAGCAGTTCCTCGTCAGTCTCCGCATTGCGGACATTTTCCATGAAGTTCTTGACGCCGCAGATCCTGCTGATGCGGCTCAGCATTTTGATGTGTCTTGCGCTGTCAAGGCTGCATGACAGAATAAGCAGCTCGGTAATGGAACCGTCTGGCGCTGAATTGAAGTACGAGGGGCGTGCGAGTTTTGCGATGCACACGAAATCCTCGCTGAAATAGCCTTCATCTCTGGTGAGCGGGTGTGGAATTGCAATGCCTTCCCCCATGTTTGTGGTGCCTTGCTCCTCCCTGCGTTCCAATTCATGCCTGAAGTCCTCTGGGTCATAGAGGAAGCCGCTGTTTTCAGCCAGGCTTGTGAGTTCCCTGAGAATGCCGGCCTTTGTGGTGCCAGGCAGATTTGCGCATACGCAGCCTTCAGGTATGGGCAATGGCTCCTGGTCCGCGCCTTGCGAGTTGTCGCCTTTGCTCTTGGCGATGATTTGATTTGTTTTCCACAAGTCAAGTTTCTCCTGCTCGAAGAAATATGCGTCCCCGCGCATGATGTGGTCGATTTCGCCTTGTACTGCCATGGTGCGGAGCTTGCCTTCCTCCATGCCCAGCAATGCAGCCGCGTTCTTTAGATTCAATAGTCCTCTTCCCATAGTCTGTGTGTCCTATTTTTTTGTATGATTGTGTAATGTATTATTGTTTGCCATTGTTTCAAAACGCCAGCGGCAAATAAAACACAGAGGTCCCATAAAAAAGCAATGGGTCACTTGTCTGTCATTGCTGCATTGAAAAAATGTCTGCAGAATATAAATTATGCAAAAGTTTTTTCAGTACTGCAATTGCAGTGCACATATGTTGAGGTAATTTCAAAACTCCTGGAAAAGCCTGCCTTTCCCGCTGGCTGAAGCCAGCGGCTACGATAATTTGCGGCTTGGCACTGGAGTTTTGAAATTGGCTCTGTTGACAATTCCAATTATCGGAGGCACAAGATGGACTTGAAAGGAAGCAAGACTGAAGCAAATCTGGCATTCGCGTTCGCAGGGGAATCACAGGCCCGCAACAAGTACACGTATTTCGCTTCCCAGGCGAAGAAGGAAGGCTTTGAGCAGATTTCCGCAATCTTCCTGGAAACAGCAGAAAACGAGAAGGAGCATGCAAAGCTGTGGTTCAAGCATCTGGGCGGCATCGGCGACACAGCAGCGAATCTCCTTGCCGCCGCTGCTGGCGAACATGAGGAATGGACCGAGATGTACAAGAAATTCGCCGAAGAGGCACGCGCGGAGGGATTCGAGGACATTGCTAAGCAGTTCGAGGGCGTGGCCGCCATTGAAAAGCACCACGAGGAACGCTACCTGAAACTGCTGGAGAACATCAAGAAGGGAGAAGTTTGGGTGAAGGTCGGCGAGAACCGCTGGCAGTGCCGCAACTGCGGGCACATACACATCGGCGAATCCGCACCCGATATGTGCCCCGTGTGCGCGCATCCAAAGGCGTACTTCCAGGTGGAAGCGGAAAACTACTGATCCGCAGAGAAAGCGCGATGAAGACGGAAG
>JAFZZD010000703.1 GCA_017615955.1 Victivallales bacterium | reverse complement strand
CGTGCCGCGCCCCGCCTGGTCCTCCTGCCTGATCTTTGCCTCGATTTCCGCTGGAGTGTCAATGTTGAAGCAGAAGAAGGTGCGGGACAGGAACAAGTCGTAGTCCGCATCATAGTAGCAGCGCCTGTCCAGCATGTAGCGCGCCACGTCCTGCTCGTAGAAGAAGCCGATGTCGCAGGCCGCGCCGCTGATCTCCTCCACCTTGCCATCCACAATGAGACGGTTGGACATGAAGCCGCTGGACGTCAGTATCTTCACGCCACGCTCCCTCATCACGTGGAACAATGATGGCGGCAGCATCGCCCAGTGCACATTGGTGGGACAGGTGCAGCACTTGTCCCCCGCGATACGGCGCAGCTCGCCAGTAGTCAGGTCATAATCGTGCGCCAGACGCTCCTCGGTGCAGTGCTGGTATGGCCTGTCAGGGAACTCCGACAATGCATGGAACGCCAGGTGCAACCAGTCCGCATTCTCCTCAAACTGCTCCCTGTATGCATCTGTCATTTCGGACAATGTGAACTTCTTCTCGTCATGGTCGTTCCTGTAGAAGCATTTCAAAATGAACTTGGTGCCGTATTTGTCATGCAGCTTTTTCAGGCCAGCCAGGTAGAAATGCTCCATGATGTGCTTCGGCCTCTCACGAGCCAGGTCTGTGAAGAAGAAGCAATTGTCGTCAATGCGCGTGGCATAGCGCTTATAGGAGGCCTTGTCCCACACCAGCTTGATGGACAATGTGGCATCGCCATACTTGCCGTGGGCGGAAACTGTGACATTGTTGATGCGCTCGGTAAGCAGCAATTTAACGCTGAAGTTCCTGTCATGCCTTTCGGCAGGCAAGCCATTGACCTTTACGATGCTCTGCGGGTCCGCAATGCCCTGCAATGTTATCTCAAGTCCCTGCGCCGTCTCATTTCCGAGAAGGTGGTTCAGCACCTCGCCATTCCTGTGGGATGTTATCTCAAGCATTCGTGTCTCTCCTAGTCCATTATAGCCTGCCAGGCAGTATGTTCACCAGCGAGTCTGGGCAATTGTCTGGATATGCCTCGTCGCCTTCAGATGGATAAAGGCTTTCACGCAGCTCGAACATGGCGTCCATCGCGGTCTTTACCAGCTCCAGGCCGCCCTTGCTGGTGAAGCGCTGGCTCATTCCCTCGTAGCCGCCGGACACCAGGAAGTTGGCAGGTCCCATGTATGAGAAATATGCGGTGGAGTTGTATGCGATGAAAGTGCGGCGGAACGGGCTGTGCCACTTGATCTCCAGCCCCAGCTCGCAGCAAAGCTCGCCAGGAACGCCCACAAAGCAGATGTCACCGATGGCGATGCACTGCACTTCCAGCGTCACATCGTCCTTGTCCAAGTATGGCTTGGGCAACTTCTTTGGATTTCTGCAGTATTTCTTGCGCAGCGGCACAGTGAATGTACGTATGCAACTGCCCACCTTGCCATCGGGCATCCCAAAGCGGTTGGGATTGCGCACGGCCTCGATGAGCGAGAACATGGCAGACTTGCCCAGCCTTATGCCCATTCCAATCATGGCGTCATCGCCCAATTCGTCCTCCTTCGGCACCAAGTCACCGGCCGCGCCAGAGATGAACATGGCGGGTGCGCCTGTGTTTTTCGTAATGTATTCACGGAATGAGGCAGGATAATCCGCCGAAATGCGCCAGCCGCCCAGCCCGTATGAATGCCCTGCCAACGGATGAGCCGCATAGTTGCCTATGATATATGCCGGCCCACGTGAATCCTTTTCCACAAACACCAGGCCGCCAAGTTCCTTGTCCGCAATACCCGTGCAACCAGGCACCACTTCGCGGCGGGATGGCGTGAACGTGGCGTGGTTGTCGCCTGCCGTGTAGCGGCGGTTGCGGTTCTCGTCACACTGTCCCGAATAGAAGTAGGCCGAGCACTCGATGAATTTGCCATTTGCAAGCTCCCTGGTGGCGTCCGCCAAGGTGACTGCCAGCTTGTCCAGGTACGCCATGTATAGCTGCTCTGGCTTGGAGGCCATGGTGCGGGTTTCCGGGCCAGTGTGGGTATGGGTGCAGCTCAGCATCACAGCCGATTCAGGCACGCCCAATATGTCCGCGCATTCCTTGCGCACCTTGCGTATGAACCATTCGTCCACGCCCAGCAGATCCAGGCTGATCAACAGCACCCTGCGCTCACCGTCATCTACGCAAAGCCCGTCCGCATACAAGTCATCATGCAGTTCCTTGGACACGTCATTCATGCTGTATCCAGCCAGATATGCACCTACTTCGGGCGAGATTACCTTCTTGAACCAAGCGATCTTCATTATTGCGCTCCTTTCTACTTAAATTACGATATTTCTACAGCAAAAACAAAATCAGAGCGTAATATAACCACAATTTCCGCCTGT
>JAFZZD010000702.1 GCA_017615955.1 Victivallales bacterium | reverse complement strand
CGGCCCCTGGCCGCGCATCAGGACGCGTGAATGCCGGAGGGCTGCTGTTGTGCGCGGCTGTCCTGCGCGGTCCGGGGCTGATGGAAGTCCAACGTCCTGATGCGCGGCCCCTGGCCGCGCAGTGTGAACATAGCAAATCGCGTAAATATGCCTTTGCGTTTCGGATATTTGGCGTTATATTCAGGTGTTTTTGGAATATGAGTGATATAGGAGAGTGATTATGGATATACTGGAAGGTGGAGTTACTTCGCCACGCGGGTTCAAGGCGGCGGGAGTGACTGCCGGCTTGAAGCGCAGCGGGGCGCCCGACATGGCAATGATCTACAGTGAATTGCCGTGCAAGGTAGTTGCCGCATTCACATCAAATCTGTTTGCGGCTGCGCCAGTGGAGTATGACAGGGACGTGCTTGCAAAGGGCGGCGTATTCCACGCAGTCGTGGTGAACAGCGGCAATGCCAATGCCTGCACAGGCGCCGCTGGCCTGGCTGATTCAGCGGCAACCGCCGCAGAGGCGGCGAAACTGCTGGGCATAGCGCAGGATGAAGTGCTTGTCTCCTCCACGGGGCGCATTGGCGTGCCAATGCCCATGGACATAATCTTGGGCGGCGTGCGCAAAGCAGTGCCTGCCCTGTCCGAGGATGGCGGCGCGGCGGCAGCCCAGGCGATCATGACCACGGACACCAGGCCCAAGTCCTTCAAGGTGGAAATCACGGTTGGCGGCAAACTGGTGACTGTTGGCGGCATGACCAAGGGCGCCGGCATGATTGCGCCTAAGATGCGTCCAGCCAGACCGCCCCAGGCAACCATGCTGTCATATCTCACAACCGATGCAAATATAGAGAAGTGCGCATTGCAGGAGGCATTGGAGCAGGCATTGGACTTAAGTTACAACCGCATCACCGTGGATGGCGACACCAGCACCAATGACACGTTCATGCTGCTCGCCAATGGCGCGGCAGAAAATCCCGAGATAAAGGCGGGCAGTGCCGAGGCGGCATTGTTCACCGAGGCGGTGACCGCAGTCGCTGGCAGGCTGGCGCGTGAAATGGTGCTGGATGGAGAAGGCGTGTCCCGCTTTGTGGAGGTGAATGTGACTGGCGCACCCAGTGACAGGGATGCCCGTACTGTGGCGGAGGCGATTGCCAATTCCGCATTGTGCAAGACGGCCTGGTTCGGCGGCGACCCCAATTGGGGGCGCATTGTCTGCGCGGCTGGTTATTCGGGCGTGCAGTTCGACCCAAAGAAGGTGAACCTTGATTTGGCAGGTATGCCGGCAGTTCGCAACGGAATGGATGCCGGCGTGCCGGAAAGCGAACTGGCCAAGGCGGTCAGCGTCCGCGAATTCAGCATTGATCTGGATTTGGGCTGCGGAAATGGCAAGTTCACCGTGTGGACTTGTGATTTGACACACCGCTACGTGGAAATCAACGCAGACATGCACACTTGAGCTATGAGCAATATACTGTTTGTATGTGAGACTAATTGCAGCGTGAGCCAGCTGGCCGCTTCATACGTGCAGTCCAAACTGAAGGAAAACGGGAGACTGGACGAATTTGAGGTTGGCAGCCGTGGGCTTCGCGTACGCAAGGGCGACACAGTTCCCCGTGAGTGCATAGAGGCAATGAAGCAGTCAGGGATAGAGCCAATCGCATATTTCCCCAGGCAGCTTACTTTGAAGGATGTGCGTGTGGCGGACTTGATTGTATGCATGAGCGAGGAATGCGCAAAGAAGCTCACAAGTTCATTTCGCTCGGCAGAAGGCAAGGTCATCTTGCTGCTGGGGCTGGTGGGCAGGAAGGAAGATGTGTTCGAACCAAGGCATGCCGTCGAGCCAAACAAAAATTGCCTGGCCATGATGGCACCCGCCTTGGATAGGCTAGTTGAAAGGCTGATAGTTTAGTGGTCAGTGGACTGTGGACAGTGGACAGTGGACATTGGACAGTGGACAGTGGACAGTGG
>JAFZZD010000701.1 GCA_017615955.1 Victivallales bacterium | reverse complement strand
CCACTGTCCACTGTCCACTGTCCACTGCCCACTGCCCACTGCCCACTGTCCACTGTCCACTGTCCACAGGCCACTGTCCACTGTCCACTGTCCACTACGGTTTCAAGACTGTTATAGGCAGGACATACACGCCGTCCTCACGGCGATAGGCGATGCCTGATTTGCCCACTATCACAGCCATCGCAGTCGGCGGCTTATGCTTGAATATACTGGAGAGTTTTAGCAGATTTGCAGCAGCCTCGTCCACTTGCGCGGGATTGAGTTTGACCTCAAATGCGCTCCATGTATCATCATCGAATTGCACAACTCCGTCGATTTCCCTTCCATCGTAGTCCTGGTAATGGAATAATCGCGCCCCCAATGTTTCAGCATAAATCTGCAAATCGCGCAGAGCCAATGATTCAAAGAGAAAGCCGAATGTCCTCAAATCACGCATGAGCATCTTCTCGCTTGCGCCAAGAAGAGCAGCTGCAATGGAGGGATCACAAAAATGACGCTTAGGGGTCTGCTTGATTCGCATTGGCGACCTTAAAAACGTTGAGAATGGCTCAATATCATTGGTCAAAAACATTCTCTTAAAGGCATTCAGATATGCGGATATGGTATTTCCACTAACCGCCGCCTCTCCCTCCTCAGATGCATCACTAGCAATTGTGGCATTGCTGACTGTAGTGGCCTCGTTTCTGGCAAGGGAACGAAGAACCTTCCTTACCTTGGACGTATTCCTCTCAATGTCATCCACCTTGTTTATATCAATATTAATGAAATTGTCAATGTATTCACGGGGAATCAAAGAGGCAACATCAGGACTTTTCCCAAGTGCGCCAGGCCATCCCCCGCAAATCACAAATGAGCAAAGCTCCTCAAGGCTTGGACTGTCTGCATTCTGCACCCCGATGTCCTCCCCATTGCATACATCAGCCAATGATACCAGCCCTGCAGAGTGTCCACTTTCATAAAGGCTCATTGTATGCATCATAAGGCTCGCAATGCGGCCTGTGCCAGAATGTACAACACCCTTGTCCACAGGGGTAGTCGAGCCAGTCAATATGAAACGCCCGCTTTCGCCTTCCTTGTCCACTGCAAAACGCACAGCATCCCATATTGAAGGGACCTCCTGCCACTCGTCTATCAAATGCGGCCTTTCACCAAGCAATGCCTTTGAAACATCTAATTGAGCCAATGCACGATTGGCAAAGTTATCCGCAGGATCAGCCAGCATAAATGCACTTTGGGCATGTTTTTCGCCTGTCCAGGTCTTGCCGCACCATTTCGGTCCCTCAATGCAAACAGCCCCGAATGCAGAAAGGTATTTATCAATTCGTGCATCAATCAAGCGTGGCAGATATTTTTTGTTTTCCATATAAGCCTCCTATCTGCCATTAATATATGCAACTTCACCTTATTTCAAGCCATATTGAGCCATTTTCGGCAATTTCATTGAGCCATTTTCGGCAATTTCATTGAGGCATTTTAGGAAATTTCATTGAAGCATAAACTTCAAGTCAAAGACTTCTTCCAGCCGACGGAGACCAATGAAACAACAAGCGACAGCGCCATGCCTACTAGCGGCAAATTGCCAGCGAAGGCGCCTTTGCAATAGGTGCCCAATATGCCGCAAAGACCGCCCAACACCACGGCGGCAAACCAGGTGCCACGATGCAGGGGATGCCTGCCATGGCAAAGCACCGCCACTAGCATGGGGCAAATCACGCCCGGCGCATAGATGGAATACGCGCCTGTCAGCATGGCAATTATGTCACCTCGTTTGCAAAGCGCAAAAGCCAATGCCAATATTCCCATGCCAGCCACTGCCACACGCACGCAGGGAACGCTTTCACGTCGCAATATGTCCTTTGTGAAAATGGAGGCAGCATTGATGAGGCAGGTATCCAAGGAGGACAGCAATGCCGAGACTATCGCCAGAGACAAGATGACACCTAGCGGCTTTGGAATGCAGTTGCCCAGAACATACAGCAAGACGCCAGTGCCGCCCTGCCCCGCCTCTGGGGCGAACTGCTTTGTCCACACACCTATCAACACTATGAGCACGGCAAACACCAGCAGCACGCCGCTTGCAATAAGCACGGCCTGCCGCGCCGTGCGCCCATCCTTAGCTATCAGGCTGCGGGACGATATGTCTGGTCCCAGAAAATAGACACCGCCAATGACAAATAACTGCCTTGCCAAATCGCCATACCCGTATGATTCATTCATCAATTCCAAGCGCGGCATTTGAAATGAGGCACCGCAAAAATACAAGTAGATGCAGCATATCACAACGCCAAACAGAATCACTGGCAGTTGCACCATGTCCGTCCTGACGACGGACAACTGCCCGCCAAGGGACGTATAGCCAATCACAATAGCGGACAGCAGCAGGAATATGGCGCGGCTATCCGTGCCAAGCAGGAAAGAAATAATGCCAGACATTGCGGCGAACTGCCCCGCAATCACGCCAATCCACGCTACGCAGATGAGAAATGCCAGCAGCATCTCTGCGCCGCGCCCCATAGTGATGCGCGCCACGTCAGGCAAGGTATCCGCCTGGAATGCACGGAAGCGGCTGGAAATCGTGAAGGACTGCACCAGCAGCCCCAAACTTCCCAGCAGCAACCACCATACAGCAGGAAAGCCGATGCGGAACGCCGTATCCACAATGCCAATCGTAGTGGAGGCGCCAATGATGGTCGCCAAAACAGACATCAGCACCGCCACGCGCCCCTGCCTGCGCCCAGCCACCACAAAGTCAGAGAAGCCCTTCAGCGAACGGGCATCCCTGACGCCAACTATCATCAAACCGCCTAGATAGAACAACAGCAAAACCGACAAAACTATCTGGAACATATAAAAACGTAAATACTAGCAAAATTCGGTGATTTTTCCCAAATGCTCTGTTCCCCAAGAGGTAGGTAATGGGCAGTTCGGCCCCGCTGGGGCCGAAGTCT
>JAFZZD010000700.1 GCA_017615955.1 Victivallales bacterium | reverse complement strand
TATTCCGCTATCCCGATGCCTCCCATTTTCTGCTTGAGGACAAGGGATCCGAGGCCTTGGAAACAATAATGGATTTCATCTCCACTACCTGAAATGCGGACCTTGTTAAAAGTCATATCAGGCGTGATAATCGCCTGGTTTGGCGCAATCTGTGCCATTACGGCACTGCATGAGGCCGTCAACATTCCACGTGGAATACTTAGCTACATTTTCCTGGGCGCCTTTGTTGTTGGACTGTTTCTGTTCTACAGGTGGCGCTTTGTATTCGCATACGTGTTCGGACATGAGATGACGCATTATTTCACGGCGAAGCTTTTTCTGAAGAAGACCGGCAAAATCAAACTCCATAAGACATACGGCTCTGTGGAGGTGGTTGACGGCAATGTCTGGATCGTGCTTGCACCTTACATAATTCCTTTCTATTCGTTTGTGACGGTGCTTGTCTATGGCATTGCCTCCATATTCTACAGCCATCCATGGATGGATTATTCGTTTGCCGCGCTTTCAGCTTTGGGCTATGCATACCATATCATACTTACGGCACAGGCACTCAGATTGCAGCAGACCGATCTTCAGATATACGGCCCATTCCTCTCATGGGCAATCATATTCGCAGGCAATATGCTTCAAATCCTGATTGCAATTCTGGTGTTCTCACGCACTTGGATGAATGCATTGCGCTACGCCCAGGAAATCACGCTGGCGCAGGTGGATATGGTGCTGTCACTTGTAAAATCCCTGCATTGATTTGCAAAATCATGACTTGCATTTAATATATCCATGGCTTCTTTACAATGATGTCCCAAATATGACAAATGGTGTAACCCAAAGGGAGTAAACAAAATGGCGGACAAATCCATCGGAACTGAGTCTTTCGCAACTGAAAAGAAGAAGACTGTAAAGAAAAGGCTGCGCCTCGCATTCATAGGATGCGGCGGCATCTGCCAGACACACATCGCGGCAATCGCCAAAATCCCGGAACTGGAAATCGTGGCAGGCTGCGACATAGATCCCGAAAGGCTGGAAGTCATGAAGTCAAAGCATGGCATTCAGAAGGTCTATGAGAGGTGGGACGATATGCTGAAGGCTGTCAAGCCAGACGTGGTGGATGTCTGCACGCCGAATGGCGTCCATGCCCCGGCCACCATCGCGGCGCTGAACGCAGGGTGCCATGTGATTGTGGAGAAGCCCATGGCAATGAATCCGGCAGAGTGCATCGCCATGATCGAGGCCGCCAAGAAGAACAAGAAACTGCTCTGCGCAGGTTTTCAGCAGAGATACAATCCAAAGAGCCAGTTCCTGAAGCAACTCCGCGAGGCAGGTGACATAGGGGACATCATGTTCGTCAAGTGCCAGGCTCTGCGCCGCCGCGGCGTGCCAAACTGGGGCGTGTTCGGCCAGAAGGACCTGCAGGGCGGCGGCCCTCTTATCGATATCGGCGTGCATATCATCGAATGCGCACACTACTGCATGGGCGAACCCAAGCCAGTGGCGGCGACAGGCAATGTCTGGACATACATGGGCAACAAGCCTTCAAATGTATGGAGCCAATGGCCTAACTGGGATTGGAAGACACTTACAGTCGAAGACCTGGCAATCGGACATATCCGCTTTGACAACGGCGCAATCATGCAGATTGAATCCTCATTCTGCGCACATATTCCAGAAAGCGTCATGAACTTCACCGTGATGGGCACCAAGGGCGGCTACAACTGGTCCGAAGGCGAATTCTACACTGACCATGCAGGCGCCATGATCAATGCAAAGGGCGCCTACTTCCCGCCGGCTGACTTCACGGAACTCTTCGTGAAGAAACTACAGAACTTCGCCAATGCCGTGCTGAATGGCACTCCTCTGGAAGCTCCTGGAGAAGAAGGCCTCGCGGTACAGAAGATATTGGACGGCATCTACCGCTCCGCGGCAAAGGGCGGCAAGGAAGTCAAAATTGACTGACGCAACTTGAGCGGACGCCACTTTGGCGTCCACAATAATTTCGATGGATACTGATTTCAAGATTTTGGCAGGAAGTCGGGAACTGCTGCAGCAGAACCTGAAGAAACTGGAAGCACAGGAAGTTGACCAGGTATTCGAAGCTCCTGCCGATTGGAAGCCCTCGCAGTACGAAACCACCGTGGCGAAGGCATTCTCGGTGACTGGACCAGGCACATACAGCAAGGGCGTGCCGCGTACCTTGCATTTTGCTCCAGCTCAGGACGGATGGGCCTTCAACAGATGCGATTTGCCAGAACAATTCCCGATAAGAGTGACCCCTGAAAATGTGTGGACCGCGCAGAGAAGCATAGTTCTGCGCAGCGGCAACGAGCACAACTATGTGCGAATGGCCGAACACATCATTGCGCAGCGTCTTGGACTTGGAGTGGACAACATGAAGGTCTCCATCGAAAGCGGCGATCCACCCCTTTTCGATGTGGGAAGCATGCCCATAGTGGAGGCGATACAAAACGCAGGCCTACAGGAGGACACATCCAGAAAGGCACGGTATTTCTCCGTTAGGGAGCCAGTGGGCATCGTGGCGGACAATGGCTCGTTCCTCCTGTTCGAACCTGGAGATGATTGCAGGCTGCACCTGGATGTGGCAATTGACTTCCCGAATGCCATTGGCAAGCAGCGCATTCAGTTCGAACTGTGTCCGGCTTCATTCACGTATGGCGCACACGCCAGAACAAACTGTCCACGCCACGAGATGATATACGCAATGACTATAGGCAAACTGTTCGCCGACATACGCAATCTCGGCTACACAAAGGACAACATTCTCGTCGCTGGTAAACGCAAATACGTGAATGAACCAGCCATGCTCCACAACGGCAAATCGCTGGAGGCTGTGTGGCACCGTGCCTGCCTGGATCTGGTTGCTGCATTGTCACTGTTCCCGCATGGCCGCCTTAGCGGACGCATCACCTCCTACAAGGCAGGACATTGCCTGGATTGCCGTATGATGTCCTTGCTGGCTCTGAACGACTGCTGGCATTTAATTGATTGATGTGGGGAGGGGGAAAGAGGAAAAACAGGGAGAGCATACATAAAAATACGAGACAATTTCAAAACTATTGCGCCACGCCGCAAGCTCTCGGAGCCGCTGGCTTTAGCCAGCGGTAAAGGCATGCCTTTTCAGGAGTTTTGCAATTGCCTCATAAAAAGCATAGACTGAACATACATAAAAAACATGTCTGCATACAAGGACAAAAGCAATTTCTACAGCATGATGGCGACGCTGCTTGAGGCGGGCGTGAGCGTGCCTGGCGCCTTGCAGCAGCCTCACCAGGGCTGTTTTGCACGCATTGCTCCACGTCTGGCACAGCATGTTTTGGCGGGAAGGCAACTTTGGGAGGCAGTTTCTAGTGAGAGAGTGTTTACGCCTTTTGAATGCTCTCTGATCAAGGTTGGGGAATATTCTGGCATGCTTCCGAATATTCTACGTTCCTTGTCAGAGTGGTTCGCCACACAGCATACCATAAGAAGCCGCATATTCCTTGCCCTTCTATATCCATTGTTCATCTATCATTTCGCAGTAGTGGTGTTTGCGTTTGTTTCATACATCGGCAAGACTGCGTCCCATTCTGCGATTCTCATGAATATGATTGCACTGTTTTTGCTGCCGTGGCTGCTGCTTCTGCTGTGCAAGGCATTGTCTAAGTTGATACCAGGCTTTGTGCTGAATGTATTGCCTGTTGTAGGCGATTTCCTTTTCAAACTTGAAACGGCGTTCTATTTCAAGGTACTGGGACTGTCACTTGGCGCTGGTGTCAGCGCATTCAATTCTCTTTCCCTTGCGGCAGACTGCTGCAATACCGCATTCTACCGCAAGCACTATGGAAAAGTCGCCGAAATTGTGAAGGCATGTTCATGCTCCATATCAGAGGCATTCAACAACTGCATCACCTTTAGGGAAAGGCAGTCGCCGATTCCTGCGTTGCTCGCAAGCGCTGAAGTGTCGGGCACATTGCCGGACGCATGCGAGCGCATAAGCAAAATGCAGATGGATGCCGCGACATTGAGGCTGGCGTTGCTGTCAAAGGCAGCTCCGACGCTTCTTTACATCGGAACATGCGCGTACATCGCATACCGCATAATACTGTTCTACAAAGGATATTTCGACCAGATCAAATCCCTGCTTTGACCATCATGAAAGACGCATTCCTGTACAAAGACGTGTTCTGCAACCCCTTGTCACTGCCTGACTATCCCGCCGGCATCTGCGCGCCCTCCCGCATTGGACGCAGCGACCCAGTTGGCTTCACGGGACCTGTGGCCGATTATCGTGAATTGGCGGATCCGGAATTGCTCTATGATGAGGGCACATGGTACATGTTCCCCTCTTCGCGGCAGGCATACGTCTCAACTGACCTGGCACACTGGACATACAGGAAGCTCGCAATAGAGAATGACCTGGGATATGCACCCTCAATTGCAAAGGTCAATGGCAAATATGTGCTGACATCCAGCGTGCTTTTCCGCGGAACACCGCATATCTACGTTGCAGATGCCCCATTGGGACCATACAGGGATCTGGGGCCAGTGCTGGATGTGGATGGAACGCAGATCACCCCCGAATATCTGGATCCATCGCTTTTCAGCGAAGAAGGACGCCTCTACCTCTATTGGGGATGCAGCCCCGCTGGTGGTGGCATATTTGGCGTGGAACTGGACGCTGCCTCCCCGAACAAAGCGATTTGCCCCAAAAGGAAACTGATTGAATTCGACCCCGGCAACGAGTTCGAGCGCTTCGGCGACCATAACGAGCAGGGCAATATGTCCTGGGTGGAAGGCACCGCCATGTTCCGCCACAATGGCGAATATTATCTACAGTATGCCTGCAATGGCACTGTTTTCCGTCGCTATGCGATTGGCGTTTACAGAGGCAACACGCCTCTGGGACCATTCGTCTGCCAGAGGACGCCAGTATGCCTGTCACCATACGGCATGGTCTGCGGCAGCGGGCATGGCGGCTGGGTGCAGGGCAAGGATGGCGATGTATGGCAGTTCTATACCTGCGTATGCCGCAGAACTCATCAGTTCGAGCGCAGGATCGGCATGGACAAGGTACAGTTTGACGAAAATGGCGATGCGCACGTGCAAGTTACATCCACGCCGCAGTCCGTTTCATGCGGGGACTTGGGACTGGTTCCTGTTTCGGTGAACAAGCGGGTTGCCGCCTCCAGTTTTGATGGCACGAACTATCCCGCCTTTGCCTGCGACGAATGCACCCATACATGGTGGGCGCCCGCCAAGGGTGATGTCTCGCCGTGGATCGATGTGAACTGCCGTGCCGAATACGATTTCCAGGCAATACAGATCTGCTGGGCGGAATTGAACCTGGATTTCAAGGCAGGCATCTGCCCGGAACCTGTGCGCTTCCGAGTGACGTTCTTCGACGCGAGCGGAAGGCAACTTGAGGAGACCTTGTCATTTGAGGACAACAAAGTGGACAATCTGATTGAGTTCTTCACTTTCAAGCCAGTTCATGCGCAGACTGTGCGGATCACAATTCTGCCTTCAAACAATGGCATGAGGCATGGCGTGACGGAACTGACTGTGTTCGCCATGCCAATTCCACCTGATGTAGCAAGGAACTAGAAGACTATGTCTGATGATTGCAATAAAACTGGCAAGCGTGAGCAGTTTGCCTCTCGCATGGGCTTTATCTTGATGACGGCGGGCTGCGCCATTGGACTGGGCAACGTGTGGCGTTTCCCATATATTGCCGGCAATTATGGCGGGGCTGTGTTTGTGCTGATATACCTTGTGTTCCTGTTGCTCATTGGCTTTCCTGTAATGGTGGCGGAGCTGGCCTTGGGCCGCGCAGCGCAAAATGACCTGCCTGGCGCATACAGGAACCTTTCGTCAGACGGCAGGGGAAAGGTCTGGTATGTCATCGGGAATGTTTCTTTTTTGGGAAACATTGTGCTGCTGATGTTCTATTCCGTGGTCACTGGCTGGATGCTGTCATATTGCTGGAATTATTTCTGCGGGGGCATAGCGCAGGAGCAGGACACGGGAAAGTATTTCGGAGATTTCCTTGCAAACTGGAAAAACCTGCTCCTCTTCGATTTGCTGGGCATAGTGGTTGCGTCCGCCGTTTGCAGCATGGGAGTGCGCAAAGGCATAGAAAATGCAATGAAACTTATGCTTGGCGGCCTTTTCATATTGGAAGCGGTGATGCTGATTTGTGTCCTGGGGTACGATGGCGCTTTTGACGGCATCAGATTCTTCCTGGCACCAGACATGGCTAATTTCAGCAAGACGGGAATATGGCCAGCCGTCCATGCCGCCATGATGCACGCTTTCTTTACGCTGAGCTTGGGCATCGGCTCCATTGCAATCTGCGGCAGCTACATCGGAAAGGACCGCTCGCTGGGAGGAGAGGCAACAATCGTGATATTACTGGACACATTTGCCGCAATCTTTTCTGGCCTCATAATTTTCCCCGCCTGCTTTGCGTTCAAGGTGCAGCCTGACCAGGGACCGTCGCTCATATTCGTGACATTGACAAAGGTGTTCCAGAATCTGCCAGGCGGACACTGGCTTGGCCTGTTGTTCTTTATATTCATGAGCGTGGCGGCACTTTCCACGCTGATCGCGGTCGGCGAGAACATTGTCGCCTACTTTATGCGTGTCTTCAGTATATCCCGCAAAAAGGCGGCGCTTTTGTTCGGCGTCATGATGTCCGTTCTGTCATTGCCTTGCCTTTTCGGCTTCAATCTGCTTGCTTCTGTGCAGCCCATGGGCAAGGACAGCTGCATTCTGGACCTGGAGGACTTCATCGTAAGCGACAACCTGCTGCCTCTTGGCTCATTGGCCATACTGCTTTTCTGCACACGCAAGATCGGCTGGGGCATGGACAATTTCCTGAAAGAGGCAAATGCCGGCAAGGGAATGCGCTTCCCGCGATGGCTGGCATTCTACATGAAATGGTTCCTGCCATTTGTGATCCTTGGACTCTGGGCGCATAACATAATCGTGCGCTTCTGGGGATAATTGGGTGGACAGTGGACAGTGGGAAGGTTGGGTGTCAGCGGATACTGTTGTGCCTGCCAGGCGCGTATGGCGGTCACACGTCCTGACGCGCGGCCCATGGCCGCGCGGAATGGCGTGCCGTGCAGAATGGCGCTG
>JAFZZD010000699.1 GCA_017615955.1 Victivallales bacterium | reverse complement strand
CCACTGTCCACTGTCCACTTGAATTAGAGGTGCTTGCCATTAAATTTATGCCAAAAACAAGAAGGAAGCATAATGATAGATTTGCATTGCCATACAACTGCTTCGGATGGGGTTACGCCGCCTGGAGAATTGCCGCGTTTGGCGGAGAGCCAGGGACTTTCTGCGGTTGCCATCACTGATCATGACACAATTGATGGCGTACAGGAATTCCTGGACGCCGCCTGCATTGACGTGATCCCTGGCATCGAATTGTCCGCCCAGGGACCAAATGGTGAAAACATACATCTTGTGGGGCTTTTCATCGACCATGCGGCGGCACCGTTATTGGAGACGCTGGAGACCTTGCGCCGCTGGAGGGACGAGCGGAACATGCGCCTGCTGCGGAACATAATTGACACTGGCGTGGATATAACATTTGACGAGGTCAGCGCTTTGTCGGATGGCGTGCTGGGGCGTCCGCACATTGCGGATGTCCTTATAAATAAAGGATATTGCAAGGACAGCCAGGATGCTTTCAGGCGTTATCTTGGTGAGAGGGCACCTACATACGTCCCCAAGGAGGCCTTGCCTTATGGGAAGGCGATAGAAGTGTTGCATGCCTCTGGCGGGCTTGCGATTTGGGCGCATCCAATGGCGCGTACCAGCATGACCAACACCAAGTTCAAGAAAATGCTGGCGGACTTTGTCGCCGCTGGTTTGGATGGTGTTGAGGCGTATTATCCAGAGCACACGATCACGCGCCGCATGACCGTGGAGCACGAGGCGGAACAGCATGGACTGCTTGTCAGCGGTGGCAGCGACTACCATGGCGGAAGCAGACACGTGGGTGTTCTGCCAGGTGGTTTTTCCAATGGCGCACATTTGTGCGTACCAGATGAATTGCTGGAAAGAATGAAGCGTCGCATCAAAGATAGATGAATACATTGGATGACACAATTTGCGCCATGGCAACTGCTGCTGGCGGTGCTCTGGCCGTAATACGGGTTTCTGGGCCAGATGCCTTCAGCCTGTCGGCAAAATGCTGGTCTGGCAGCCAGAGCTTGCCTGAATTGCCTGAAAGGCGTCTTTGCCTTGGGCAATTTCTTGGCGAAAATGGTGTCATTGACCCTAGTTGCATTGCTGTGCGCATGCCAGGTCCCCACAGTTATACAGGCGAGGACGTGGTGGAATTCCACTGCCATGGCGGCGCAATTTGTGCCAGGGCGGTTCTTCGCCAGTTGCTTAAATGCGGCATTCGCCATGCCGAGCCAGGCGAATTCTCCCGCAGGGCATTCCTCAATGGCAAGATGGATTTGACTCAGGCGGAGGCTGTGGCCGACATGATCACCGCTGGCAGCGAGGCCGCTTTGAAGTTGGCGGGAAGGCAGCTCTCTGGCGAGATCGGCAGGCGCATCAATAAGGCTGAAGATGCATTGAATGACATTCTTGCCGAGGTGGAGGCGGTGCTGGACTTCCCGGAAGAGGAAATTGATTTTCCCAGTCCCGATGGCATAATCACAAAATTGCAGGCGCAGATAAACGACCTTGAAAAACTCTCTGCCACCAGGGAGGAAGGCGAAATCATGCGTGGCGGTGTGTCTTTGGTAATTGCCGGCCCGCCCAATGTGGGCAAGTCCAGCCTGCTGAACCGTCTGCTGGGGCGGGACAGGGCAATTGTGTCGGACATTCCAGGCACCACCAGGGATACCATCGAGGCAAGTGCGCAGTTCAGAGGCGTGCCATTCAGGCTGGTGGATACAGCGGGAATACGGCAGAATTCCAATGATGCAGTGGAGGAGGATGGCATGGAGCGTGCCAAGTTAGCCGCAGCCGAGGGGGATCTTGTGATATGGCTGTCAGATGCCACTGCGCCAAAGGAATGGCCTGGCTGGAAAGTGCGGGGCACGGTGCTGACAGTCTATAACAAGGCGGATTTATGCAAGGACAGGCCAGACGGACTTTGTATCAGCGCACTCACGGGCGAGGGCATGGACGCACTCCTAGCCGCCATGGAGGAGGCCGCCTTGGGCAAGTGCCAGCATCATGACAGTGACATTGCAGTCGCCGCGCGGCATGCAGTTCTGCTGGATGAGGCGGCAGATGCACTGCGCATGGCATTGCCGCCATTGCGGGAGGCAGCCTGGGAATTGGCGGCGGTGGGATTGCGTTCCGCCATCATGAGTCTGGGCAAAATCACTGGCAAGACAGCCACGCCAGACGTGCTGGACACCATCTTCTCCAAGTTCTGCAT
>JAFZZD010000698.1 GCA_017615955.1 Victivallales bacterium | reverse complement strand
TTGACTTCCTTCATTTTCAGGGGGTACTTCACACGCGACTTCACATACTCAACGGTATAATGCTGCTGAAGCGCGTATGGCACCACGTTCCCGTCCTTGTCATACAAGCGTATCCAGTCCGCATGCCCGCCCAGATTCGCCAGGTCCCTGCCTGTCAGTTCAATGGACAGCACGCTCTGGGCACCGCCCAGGCCAGGCACATTTATCTCATACTCGCCCGCCAGTACGGCAAAAGCAAGCGCCGCCAATAAAACCGCCATTATTCTCATTGCTGCTTCTCCTTGGAATGCCAAAACTTAAAATACACGAATGCCGCGCCCAGCAGCAATATGCCAAATGCCAGAAACGCCATCACGCGATACACCGCATCCAGATTGCCTATATCGTAGAAAAACACCTTGACCACCACCACTGCAAACAAGGCCAGGCCAATGTAGCGCAACACCCTCAATGAACGGCGCAATCCATTGATGACCAGCACGAACGCAAATACCGCCCACAGCAGGGACACGCCGCCGCCAGCCATGCCTGGCAACTTGTTCTCCACAATGGCGTGGACCTCCCTGGTGCCGTGGATGAACAGCAGCACTGGCCAGATTATACTGCTCCACAGCGCGACCTGCGTCGGGAAATGCCTGCTGCGCAGTTTTCTGGAGACATACCATATTCCCAATGTGAGAAGCAATGTGTTGAATATGGAGCCATATATGCAGGACCAGCGCCACAATTTATCATCGAAGAAATCCACAATGCAGCAGAACAGAAAGAACGGCGCCACAATTGAGAATATCCATTTCCACCAGCCAGGCACATTGTTGTTAAGCAGCAGAAGCGCAAGTATTGCCGCGCCAACCCAGGCAAGATTTATGCCCGCCAGCACAAAGCTGGGCAGCGAGTAATCCAGAATCACCGCCAGTTCCAGCCTTAAAAACACAAAGCACAGCAGAAATGCCAGCGTGAAGAACACCCCGCTGGCCAGGTTTACGCGACTGCAAGCGGGCTGTCTTTCCTCGCACTCGCAAGCCTCTGTTTCCGCCGATGCCTGTGCTTCCTGCTGTTTTAACGTCATCTTCGCGCCCAAAGCAAGGCATGCCACAGGTATGAGGAACTGGCAACTTCTGGCAATGCAGTTGCCCCAGAAGCCACGCCCTTCCCCAAGCGGCTGGTGCTGCCCGTAGAATGAGAACTCGTATGCCATAAGGCGTATCAATGTGCAAAGGTAAAGCAGCCAGGAGCAGCCCCGTATGAAGGGACTCTCCATCTTGATGCTGAGCCACAGAAGCACCAGCGCCTCCAAAGCCCAGGCTGCCCCCAGCCAATGGCCCGACAGCACCGCCGGGAATGTCAATGACAGAAACAGCGCCGACAATGCGCAGAATATCAGCAGTAGATTCCTGTACTCGGCGCGTTTCAATTTGCTGAAGAACAACGTATGGAAAAGATACAGCATGGACAGCCCCAGCGTCAATGGCGCGGCCATCAGCCTTTCATCTGGCCAGGTGCGCCGTATGGCAAGCATGGATTCTGCAAAGAACACACCCGAATTCAAGAGCAGGCCAATGATCTCCACTTCGGAGGCTGGGATGTGTTTCCTCACATTGTAGATGAATACGCTGACCGAGAAAAGCAGCATGAAAAGCACCAGCCCTGTCTGGTATGCGGCAAAGTCACCTGTTTCAAACTGCTTATTGAATACTAATAAAAATATGCCATAAGTGAATATGATGCCCAGCAGGTTGAGTTGCTGCCAGTTACGGCGGCTGGAAAGCCATAGCACACCGCATCCCAGCAAAAGCAAATAGCCAGCCAGGCCAGGTATGTTCTTTTGCCCGGTGCTGAGCATTAGCGGCGTGGCATAGCCGCCGATGAGCGATACCATTGCTATGGGAAGCGATGTCAGCTTGTCCGCAATGAAGCCAGCCGTCAATGTCACCAGCACCATCACGGCAAAGCCCACATAGACAGGCGTGAGCGAGTACATGGAGGTCATTGCAAAGCTGCTGAAATACAGTGTGCCAAGACCGATGCCAGCCAATGCCTGGCCCAGGCTCCAGTAGTTCTCCCGCAGTTTCCTGTGCAGTCCAGCGCAAAGCAACGCGGCACCGCAGAGATAACTTATCGCCACGCGCCCTTCAGGCCCAAGCAGGCCACGCTCAATGGACAATTTCAGCAGAAACGCCGAAGAAAACAGCAGCACCAGAATGCCGCTGCGCAGAAGCCAGGTGGTGGCAATCATCTTTTCCTTTGAGCCATCCTCGCCTGTGCCCTCCGTCCTGCCATAGATGAACCAGTTCCTCAATGCCATAAGGCGGCGTTCAAATGGACTGGGTTCCCGTGGCATGGCCTCCTGCTCGGCACTCGCGGAAGCAGCCTCCGCTTCCTGCACCTCGACTGGCAGTGGCTCCAGCACTATCTTCTCCTCCACGACAGGTTCTTCAACAACAGAAAGCATCTCCTCCACGACAGGTTCTTCAGAAACAGGATTTTTCTCCTCAACGACAGGCTTTTCTGGAACAGGAGGCTTCTCTGCGGCTTCTGGCACAATCTCAGCCGATTTCCCATCTTCAGGTACTTCCTTGACTTCCGCAGGGGAAGGCTCGATTGTTTCATTAACCATTGCTTCCGTCTGTTCCTCCGCGGCTGACACATTAGGTGCCTTTTCAGCTAGGGCACGCAGCAGTTCATCTAACGTAGCATTCAGTTTCATGAGGCGCACAATCAACATGACAATGCCTACCGCAATGGTGATTATGCATGCCATAACAGCAAAAACAATTAATACTCCCAAAACTTCCATGCCTGTTCTCCCGCTAAAGACAAGACCCAAATAATCAGTGGCTAAT
>JAFZZD010000697.1 GCA_017615955.1 Victivallales bacterium | reverse complement strand
GGCGCCGAGGCGGCGCCCACACTAGAGTTTTGCCATTAGCTTCAGGGTTTCCAGCGCGTCTGCGCCAGAACACTCAAATGGCATTTTGCCGTTTGCGATGTACTTTGCGAAGGCGTTCATCTCCGCCGTGTGCATTGGGGTATTGTCCTCCCAGTCCAGGGGCTTTTCGCCATCCTTGGTGCAGAGGCGCATACTGGCGTGGTCTGTATAGATGGTGGCCTCGTCGAATACGGCTGTGTAGTCGCAGTGGAATGGCACGGAGGAGGGCAGGATGAAGCCGCCGTCAATGTGCACAATGAGGCCAGACGCGTAGCGCCAGGTGGTGTCCACCAGCATCTTGCCGTATTTTTCCGTGATGTAGGGCGCGTTGCAGATTTCGTCGGGCATTCCGGCAAGCGCCCTGGCGCAGTCGATGTCGTGTATCACCAGGTCGTACAATGCGCCGCCAGACTTGGATGTGGTCACTGGGTCATTCCAACAGCCCCAGCTGGGAACGCCTGTGTATCTGGTCATGTGGAGGAATTGCAGTTTGCCATATTGCCCCGACTTGTGGATTTGCTTCAGCACCAGGAAATACGGCGAGAACCTCACGCAGTGCCCCACCATCAGCACCAGATTTCTTTCCTTCGCCATATTGACCAGCTCCTGGCAGCGTTCCACTTCCAGGCAGATTGGCTTTTCAGTGAAGACGTGGCATCCTGCCTTGAGGACTGCCTGGCACATCTCGAAGTGGAAGCGGGTTGGCGTGGCGATTACCACCGCCTCTGGCTGAAGCAGCATAATGGCCTCCTGCAGGTTGTTGCTGTAGGGAATGTCCTTGATCATGTTCCATGTGACACGCTCCACATTCAGGTTGCCGCTGCGGGACTTCAGCAGTTCGACAGGAGGCGTCGCATCCACGATGCCGCACAATTCCAGTTCTGGATTCAGCAGGATGTTGTATGCGTGAACCTGCCCCATGAAACCGAAACCAGCCAATAACACGCGTTTTGCCATAGTATTCACCTCCGTTGATTTCAATTTGGCAGTCGGCATTCGTTTGCCAGGAGAATGCCCTGCACCCATTGGAACTGCGATTGCCAGCATTCAGCAGACAGCACTGGCGCGGGCAGACCAGCCGCCATCTCCAGAAGCTGTCTGCATTGGGCGGCTGCCTCTGGTTTCTGCATCACCGAGGACAGCCAGCCTTCCTCGAACACGAATGCCAGGCATGCACCTGTCAGCACCGCCTCTGGCTGCAATTCCGCATTTGCCAGACGCCTGAACGCCACTGTCAGCGCGTTGTGGAAATGGGGATGCCCCAGCATGGGCATGATATTCAGCAGCGAGAAACTGGCAAGCCAATTCGCCGCATGGAAGCAGGCGTAGTCATTGGCTATGCCGCTGAAATCCTCCAGCACCTCCTGGATTTCTTGCACGTAGGCCAGGTCACCGCCACCTTGCCGAAACGTCAGTTTCAGCAGGCGGAATGGCTCAAGTTCGGGAAAGGCACGCTTCATGCCGCCAGCGCCGCCGCGTACAAGCAAGCCCAAACGTCCGTATTCAGGGGATATGCCATTGTATATCATGGCATGGTCCGAATACGGCACCTTGCGCAGCACAAGCAGCTCCGTCTCCAATATGGGATTGCCGTTCAGCATTTTTCAATTTCGGTGTGTCGCAAGACATCCAATGTGAGC
>JAFZZD010000696.1 GCA_017615955.1 Victivallales bacterium | reverse complement strand
GGCGCCGAGGCGGCGCCCACTCAAGTTGCCTTAGCGGGAACACGCATCGGGCGTTACTGGCGTGTATGTGGGCGCCGAAGCGGCGCTCACTCAGGTTGGCCAACTTGTTCGTTTTCGCCTGTTGGATAAAGCACAGGTTGGCCTACCCGTGCGGGACGTCTAGAGCTTTGCCCTGTCGCTTGTTCAACCTGAGTGGGCGCCACTTTGGCGCCCTCATTGTTACAGACTAAACTTGTCCTCCTCGTTCTTGACTCTTTCAATGAACGGCGCGTTGTCGGATGACTTGTGGAATTCCACCGTGCCAATAGTCCAGCTGTCTTTGGTGACATCCAGCGTGAAGCGGAACTGCATGCTATAGACATGCCCATACCAGACCTTGGCTGACTTTATACCCGCCCAGTCCGCAGTCAGGTAGCAAGGTCCTTCAGCGCCCTTTTTCTTGGAGGGCTCCAGTTCCTTGTCATACAGGATCCAGTATTTGTCATCAGCCTTCAAGTCGGTCCACTTGGTGCCCTTGGCCGGCGTGTCAATCAGGCGTGACTTGGTCTGCATGGCGCGCTTGTAGTCATACTTCTGTATAACCATGGAAGGCCTTGCGCTGACCAGCAGCTCCGCAGCCTGAATGGGTTCCTGACAGCTGGGATCCTTGCGCCATTGCGTGTAGAGCAGGGGCTTGCCATCCACCATGTAAATGCGCTGGAACAGGCGACATCCATTGAAGTTGTACAGCATCTCCACGCCCGCCTTGCCGTCCTCCGAGAATGGCTCAACCTTCTTTGGCTCCAGCACGGTGCTGCTGATGCCGTTTACAATAAGACTGCTGTATCCCCTGCTCAGAAAACCACTGAAGAACCATGGTTCCGGCAAGCCAACCAGCACCTTCGGCACCTCCGTGGCCGTCACCTTTACCCATTGCAGGTAAACCATATAGGAGGTGATGTCATTGGTGATGGTGTAGTAAAGCGCCTTGCCGTAGGTCTTGTCAGAGCCATGATAGCCCTTTTTCACTTGCTCCACAGTTGGCTCCGCAAAGCAGACCAGCGCCGTCAATAAAAACAATGCTATTCTTTTCATCATATCAGTCTCCAAATCCCAGGAAGCGTATCTTGCCCCACATGTTCATGTTATGGTTGCCGCCCATTGTGAGCGAGAAGCTGGAGTATTCCTTTTCTCTCGTTGCAATGCACTTGTTGCTGACGAAGTTGCAGTCCCATACCGTGTATGGCTTCGGTGCCTTGCACTCAAACAGACCCTCGTATGGAATGAACATCTCCAGATGCCATTCATCGCCCTCAATGCTGACTTCCCTCAACAGTCCAGTGCAGCGCCAATTGTCATCCCTGGGGCCTGGCACTGGCCTCTCCACCTTCTTTGCCTGGTGTATGTCATTGGCGGCGGACACCGCGATCTGATAGTACATCTCCTTCTTCACGCCAGGCGCCAGGAAGAACTCCACATTGTCGCTCTCCACCCACAGGTCGCCCTTCTTTGCAGCCACGCCACCATGCCCTGTGAAGGCCACATAAATGCCCTTGTCGTCCCACGCCATCTTGCATTCGGGCTTGGACTTGATCTCCTTGCCGCTGCCGTATGCGTCCTGCATCTTCATCGCGACAGCGCGCTTCCAGATGGGTTCGTCCAACTTGCCATCCACGACAATCTTCTCATTCTTCTCCACACGGCTCACATTGTGCAGCGGAATCACCATGGAATGATAGGAGCGGGCCGACTTGAAGGCGCTGGCCCATGGCTGCGCAAAGAACTCCACCCTCTGACGCTCCACTGAATCAGGTGCCGTGGCCTCCCTGGCCTGCTTGAGATACGCCTCCAGCTTGTTCACGGTCTTCGCGTTGAATGCCTGGTAAAGACGCGCAGTGCTGATGCCCACCAGCTCGTCTCCCTTGCCAGCACCGATGTAGTCCTTCTCCCAGCGCTCCCGCAGCAGCTCGTAGAAGCTGCGCAGCGCCGCGCCCGCCTTGGGACCATACAGCAACGGCCAATGCTCGTCCATTGCCGCCTGGTTGTTGAATGCGGGATTCCAGTAGTTCCTGAACACCAAGTAATACGTGCTGTAGAAATGGTAGTTGAAGCCAGCATCAAAGAAAATGCCGCCGTCCTTTGCCAGATATGGCTCCAAAGCCTTGATGAAGTCCTTCATGTAGTAGCCCTCGATGGCCTTGGTGAAAGGTATGCTGGTGCCGTATGTGTATGCGTGGACTGGACGCCCACCCATCAGCTTGGACCAGCCGCCATAAATATCCTTCCAGCTCTCCTGCATCTGCTTGGACCTGGACAGTGCAATGGTGCCTGTGCAGATAAGCATGTCTATGTTGTCCGGCACGTCCTCTGGCTTCACCAGCAGTGGAGGCAGTTTGTAGTTGTGGTATGCGCAGGTCGCCAGCTTCTTGCCGGGCAGCACCTCTTTCATCTCCTTGGCCATTGCAATATAGAAGCGCATATACACGTCGCTCAATGCGCCGCTCTTGCTGTTCTTGCGCTCCTTCGGTATGAAGGGCGCCATTGCATCAGGCATGTTGCCCAGGTAATGGTCCGCCTGCCCAAAGCAGATGTATTCTGGGTTTGGGGTGCGCCCGCTGGTGTATCTTGAGCCGGGCTTCTCGCGCCAGTGCACATTCCACTGCCCGTCCGTATCGTAGAAGTGCTTTGCGTCCTCCACCATCAGATGCGCCAGTTCCAGGTTGGTAATGTCCAGCACTGCGCTCTTCGGACCGTTGTGCACCACGCCAAACTTGTCCTTGTAGAAGATCACATCCGCCTTGTCGGGATGTGCCTCCAGCATGACATGGGGCACTGGCGTGTGTATCGGGTCAGGGAAACGGCTCGTCTTGGCAAAGCGCCACGCCTTGTCAAAGAACTTGTCCGCCTTTACGCCTTTCCATGGAACGCCATTTTGTGAAAATTTATTGAATGCATAATGATGCCTGTTATGATATACAGGCGCATCCGTGTAGCAGACTGGCGTAAGTGTGATGTCCTTCACATTCTGTGGCGCATAGACGCCGATGCCAGGATAGTAGAAGCGTATTCCCAGCACACGCTCAATGAAATCGTATGCGCCGTGGGTGGTACCGTTGAAACGGTACTGTGGCCTGTCAAATTTGTGATATCTGCTAGGCGTAAGGTATCCGTCATCACCAGCAATCACCACGCCCCTTTCAAAGGTCTTCACGATGAAGCCCTCTTTCGGGAAGGCATTGAAGTCAATGCCCAGCTTCTCGGAGATGGCGTTCTTGCCGATGGAAATCACAAATGGCGCCTTGCCCGCCTCTTCGGACGCGGCATCCACCACCTTTGGCTTCTCGCCTGTGATGCGCTCGAACGCATCCACCAGCGCCTCTTCTGCCAGAGTGACGGAGCGCCTGTCCCTGGCAACCTTGTCCTCGCCGTCATTCTTCGCCCGGGCAATCACGAAGTTCATCTTGCCGTCCACCAGCAATTTGATTTCCCCATGGGACGGCGCCGCCTCGAACTTGACTGGATTCAGCGCGGGATTCTTGTACTCGAACGCCCCCAGCCAGGCCAGGGACATGCATAGCGCACACAGGAACAACAATCTTTTGGTCATCACTCACTCCTTCGAAACAATTTCAAAACTCATTTTTATCCACAGATTATCGCAGATTAGCACAGATTGAGCTTTTGATTCATTTCAATAAAGTGCTAAAAGAGCACAGATTCTACTTTTTCTTGCACTGGAAAGCATTTTATGCTTTCCAGTGCAAGAAAAATGATGAATCTATGTCCCTTCAGGACATTTTATTG
>JAFZZD010000695.1 GCA_017615955.1 Victivallales bacterium | reverse complement strand
CCGGGTCAAGTGGCCAGTCCTTCGGCATGGGCATTCTCCTTATGCCATCCCCCTTCAGTTCGCCATTCAAAGTCACCATCTGTGGATTGGGCGCCTGCTCCAGGTTATTGGCATTCCATATTCCGCCAGTGACAGCAATGCGGCAATTTCCGCAGTCGTAGCTGTCATTTGTCAGCATTATGCAATTGCTTTTGGGAGCAAGGCGCACCTCGCTCCAGCGATCCAGGCGGAGTTCCTGGCTGCTGTGCATTACAAGTGTGCGGGCTATCAGATAGAATGCCTTGGGCACAGGCAGAGCGCACAGCGTCGTGCCAGAATCCAGCATTGCCTGTATCGCGGGAGCATCATCGTGAATGCCATCACCATATAGTTGATAAGCGGCCATGAATTGTGGATAATTGCCAATTGCAAACTTGGGAATTATTGCGAAAGCATCTGGCGACTGAAGGCGGCAATTGCATCGCAATCACTGAAACGCGCTATCCAGTTGATGCCTCTTGCACGCCATTGCTCCATTGGCGCACCAGAGGCCGTACCCAACAGAAGGCCAGCTTCCTTGGTCTTGCGGGCAATGAGGTCAATTGTCTTAAGCACCTCTGGATGCGAGGTCTGACCTGGCAGTCCCATAGAGCCAGACAAGTCCATGGGGCCAATGCAGATGCTGTCTATGCCAGGCACCTTCAGTATCTCGTCCAGGTTGGCAACTGCGTCTATATGCTCAATCTGAATAATGACCATTGGCGACGCCTCTGATTGCCTAAGGTATTCAGGCAATGGAATGCCGCCATACATGTTGCCGCGACGCACACCAAAGCCACGTCTTCCCACTGGCGGATATTTGCAGTTCGCAACAGCATTTTCTGCATCCTCTCTAGTATTGACCATTGGAATTATGATGCCCGCGGGGGCCAAATCCAGGACTGGCTTGATTATTCCCCATTCGTTCCAAGCCACACGCACAAATGGCGCACAGCCAGTGCCGTTCTGTGCAAGGATCAGATTCTGTATTGTGACAAGCGTGTGGGGGCAATGCTCCGCATCAATCCAAGTGAAGTCAAATCCCAGGTTTCCCGCCATCTCACCAACAACGGGATCTCCCAGCTGCACCACCAAACCCTGGCAAACTTTTCCAGAGGCAATTTTTGCCTTGAAATCTTCCAAATGATTCATTGTCTAGTCAACCTCAAAAATACGATTTTCCAAGGAGCTGCGATATGCCAGCTCTATGATTCTCTGAACGTGAAGCGCATCCTCCGCTGGCACCTCCAGCGGCGAGCCAGTCAACAGCGAGGCCGCAAAGCTCTCGATTTCACGGGTGTACATATTGCCGAAGTCGGCCTCCAGCATAACGCCCGCCTCATCGGCATGGTCCTGCCTCGCGTCATATTCGCCAGTCTTCTCCAGAAAGACAGCGTTCACCGTGCCGCCGTCATTCTGTCCAATGATGTTCTCTCCAAGCAGGCGTCCCTTCATGCCGAAGAACTCCAGACGCCACTTGGCGACTTCATCAGGTATGTTAAAACTTGTGTGCACCACACACTGTGCGCCTTCCTCAAGCTCCAGCAGTACTGTGCTGGTGTCCTCCACATCGTAGGTAAAGGAAATGGTTTGGTTCAGGCCAGCGACACGGCGAACCCGCTGCCCAGTCACATACTCAATGAGGTCAATGCAATGCACACCCATGTCCATAAGGGGACCGCCTCCTGACTTTGACTTGACCTGTCGCCAATTGCCTTCCTGGGGCGGACACCATAGCGTGAACTGGGAATAACCTGAAACAAGCTTGCCTATCTTGCCAGCGGCAATGGCACGCCTCATATTCTGGATCTGTGCGCCAAAGCGCATCATGAAGCCAGCCGCCACCTTGACGCCTTGCGCCTTGCAGTAATCCAAAAGCGCCCTGCCCTCCACACAGTCCATGGCAATTGGCTTTTCCAGCAGTATGTGCTTACCAGCCTTCGCAGCCTTGCGCGTAAGCTCCGCATGCGTCACAACGGGGGATGCAATGTAAACCGCGTCCACTTCCTCGTCATCCAGCAATGCCTCAGCATCTGTGTAGGCGCGTTTTGCACCGTGCTTGACGCGCAGTCTCTCCGCAAATTCGGCATCAAGCTCCATCACTGCCACAAGCTCCGCATTCTGCGCCAGCTTCATTCCAGGAATTGTCCTGCGGTCCGCAATTCCTCCTGCACCGAGCACGCCAAAACGAATCTTTCTCATTGCTGTCACATTCTCCTCAGGCATAAACTTTATTCAACTCTTCAAGCTTCGCGGCGGAATACTCCCAGAAATTCTTTGTGAAATCTGCGCTGAATGCCGCCAGATGTGGCGTTATGATAAGATTCTCCAGTGTGAACAATGGCGAATGCACGTCAAAGGGTTCCTGTTCCATCACATCCAGGGCTGCCCCTCCAATTACACCATTCTTCAGCGCGTAATATAGGGCCTCTTCATTGACAATGCCACCACGGGAGGCATTCACAAGCAGAGCCTTAGGCTTCATCAGCGACAATTCACGCTCGCCGATGAGATTCCTGGTCTCCGAGGTGAGCGGGCAATGCAGCGATACGAAATCCGCCTGCCGCAACAGCTCATCCAGTGGAATTGAGCCAGGCACCATGGGATCATGGAAAATCGTCTTAAGGTCGAAGCCGTTCAGCATCTTCTCCACACGGCGGGCAATCCGCCCATATCCCACCAGCCCCAGTGTGCGTCCTGTTATATGCCATTGCAGCGCATCCTGCAGTTTGCGCCAGCTACCGTTCCTGGAACAGCGATCCTGCTGCGGGATCAGCCTGGCAAGGGCAAGCAGAAGAGTGACGGTATGCTCTGCCACTGCCTCGGCAATGGAATCAGGCGTGTTGCAGATTGCAATGCCCAGTTCACGGGCACGCTGGCAAGGCAATGCATCCACACCGCTTCCGCTACGGAAAAGTGCCTTGCATTTCGGCAGTTTGTCAAGCATATCTGGCGTTATGCGCACCTCATCGCCCCAGAACCAAATCACAGCGGCGGGCTCGGCAAAATGCAGTAGTTCATCAGGCCCATTGCTGCAGCAATGGCATTTCAATTCAATTCCTGCATCGGCAATCCTTCGTCTGATATACTGGGGAATGACCTCCGCTTCATGTGTGACAAATGCGACTATCATAATGCACCAAATTTTCTAAATGCCATGGGAAGCAAAGCTCTCCGAAGCAGCAGGTATTCCACAATATTCGCAATAGCGGTCAAAAAGGCCATGTGCCGATGGATACATGCTGTTCGGACTCATGAAATGGGAGAATTCAAAGGTGATGGCCTCCTCAATGCCAGCCGCATCGCCAGCCTCCATCTTCCAAAGGAACTTCTCCCATTTGATTGGGAGGAATTTTATTGGCATATCTCGGTCAAACGACTCTATGTTGCTCCACAGCGTGATGCCATTCTCATTTGCCAGCTTCTTGGTTGCCTTCAAGTAATCAGGCAGTTCAGGAAGCGTGACATGCCCGTCCTGGAATGCCACTATGTCCACCGCGCCACGCAATCCAGAGAAAATCTTCGCCCAGTGCTCAATATGCGCCTCCAATGTGAGCACCCATTCCTTCGGGTCATTGGCGGATATGGACTTGACACCAGCGAAATATGGCGAAATCAAGGTTGGCTTGTTGCCGGAAAGTGCCTTTGCATAACGCCCAAGCTCATCGAACAACTCTATTGTGCCAGGCGAATTTGAGCATACCTCATGTGTGAGATACCAGCCCCTGAATGCCTTGCGCTCACCATATTTCTCCTGGATCTCGCTTATCAGCTCCTTGTTGACCTGTATTTCACGCTTGAATGTGGCCTCATCCCAGGAAACGCAGTTTCCCTTCTGGCTATGCCATGTCCCAGCGAAGAACTCCATGTCAAATTCCTCCGCAAGATTCAGGAACATGTCCATCAAGTCCACAGGCGGATTATGCCAGACACCCGTGCGGGAAATTACCTTGGAGGGAAACACCATCTGGTTCAAATGTGCAGCGCGTATCAGAAAAACACGCTTTATGCCAATGGCCTTCATGGCGCAAAAATCTCTGCGCCATTCCTTCACGCCCCAGTTCTGGTGGGGTATGTCAAAACTGATTTCGTCAAGAAATGTACCAGTTATCCTCATCATTCAACTCTTTCTTTTGGCTATGTTCCCTATGAGGGTAGATATGTGCGCGGCCATTGGCCGCGCATCAGGACGTTGGACTTCCTTAAGGCCTTTATATCGAAACATCCAGGAGCAATTGGAAATCACGCGTCCTGAATGAACGGTCTGGAGCGTGCATTACTAAAGCAAGTCCAGTTCGCCCTGACATTTGGCCAGCCTGTCCTTTTCCCATTTGGCGATTGCCGCCAAGTCGGCCTCCAAT
>JAFZZD010000694.1 GCA_017615955.1 Victivallales bacterium | reverse complement strand
CACCATGGACATGCCAAGTCCAGTGCCATTAACGCCCTTGGTGCTGTAGAATGGCTCAAACACCTTTGCCTTAGTCTCCTCGTCCATGCCCTTTCCAGTATCCTTGACGCTCAATGTCACGTATGCATCTGGCGTATCGGGCACATTAACTGGGCGTTCCTTCCAACTGTCTGTATCACTATGTGCCTTGTCCGTGCGCAATGTAATTCTCCTGCGCCCTTCCGCTGGCAATGCATCCCTGGAATTCAGCAGCAGGTTCAGCACCACCTGCTGCAATTGTGTTTCATCTGCCATAACCATTAGTGGTTCGGGGTAAAGAATAGGCTTGAACTGCACATCCTTGAGCCCCGCCTCAAACAAGTCTGCTGCGCTTTGAGCCACGTTGCAAAGGTTCGTCAATTTCTCCTGATATTTTCCCTTTCTGGCAAAACCCAGCAGTTTGCTCACCAGGTCAGCCGCCCTGCCGCTGGCATTTCTGATGTTCCCAATCATGGATTTTGACTTGTCATCCAAAGGCTGCTGGGCAATGACTTCCGTGCTTGCCTGTATAGCCTGAAGCAGATTGTTGAAGTCATGGGCAATGCCTCCAGCCAAGACACCGACAGCCTGTATCCTCTGGGATTGCTGCAATGTCTCCTCCAGTTTCTTGCGGCGCTGTTCCTCAATGTGGCTGTCAGTCACATCCCTCATGATGACAATTACCATCTCCATGTCATTCAGCCTGGCAGTGGAAATATTGAATTCCACATAGATGACACGCCCATCGGGAAGTTTCATCTGCATTGAATTGAAGAAGGTGGTCTTTGGCGGCTGAGGTTCCGTACCCTGATGTTCGCTATGCTCAACAAGCAGCGGTGCGCATATTCCCTGCCAATCAAAGGGTTCGCCATTTTCCTTGAAAATAATCGTCGCCAGGTTTAAATCCTCGGAAAAGCCCTTGAGTTGCTTCACAGCGGAATGATTGGCGTTTATCACATTGCCATCCTTGTCCGCCAGGAAAATCATCTCCATGCTGTTGTCCATCACAGTCTGGTATCTGCCCTCCCATTCCTCCACGGACTGGCGCAAGCGCCCCGCGCTCTGTATATGCTCCAGCAAAGTTGAAATAATGGCGAAGGGCTTCTTCTTGCCAACAAGTGCATTGCCACAGGTAATCTTCAGATAGAAATGGGATATGAACGAAATGACTACAATTGACACATTCCACTCCAGCAAGGGGAAGATATGCGCACTTGAATAGCCACAGACCACCAGCATCGCATTGTTGCCGCAGATAAACGCATAGATGTGCAGCAGCATCGCAAGGCCAGTTGGAATATGCATGTTGCGCATGGTCTGGTATGTAACTGGCAAAACCATAAACAGCAGCAACTGGCACGCAGTCATTATGAGTATTGGCACCAGGAAATTGCTGGTGTCCGATAGGAAGCCCGCCATTTCACTGAAGTCCAGATTCACTTCGCAGTGCACCAATATCATCTGAATGATATAGACACAGGACAATACGGAAAGAAGCATGCACAGTATGAAGCGGTGCGCCTCTATTGTGCCTTCCTCCTCATATATTGTCAGGTACATCAATATCACAGGTATCAGCAAAATGCCATTGTCCAGCATCCCCATTGATTTTGCGGGGAGCAGCATTTTCTCGAAGCCTGGCATCTGCGAAATCTGGGCGAAGGCAAAGAATGTGCCCAGAAGCATGTAAAGCGGAATTGAGCCCACCGCCCTGCGCAGCCAGTATATCATTATGAAAAACAGGCACAGGGACGAAAGTTCGAATACGGATTTGTAAATGACGTCAAGCATCTCGACGACTTCCTTTCTTGAAATGTAGCAAGGAACCCAAAGCCACGGCCAGCAAAGAGGCAAGAAAAACCTGGCGCGGCATCAAGGCCAGGCGCTGGACAACTGGCATTCCTTCCGCCTTGAACAGCAGCATCAGCAAAGTCCAGCAAAATGTCGCGGCAAAACTGGCCACGCCAACACTGACAGCATCAGGCCATCTGCGGGACATTGAACGCAAAATCCAATAATGCAGCTGTACGCACAGGCTAAGGAACAAAGATGACACCCCCAGCGTCCCATACGTCCAGCAATCCAGCAGAATGCCGCACAGGACAGGCCATAGCCAGGACAAACGCCCGCCATATAAACAACACGAAACCAGCACAGCAGGATATATAGGCAGTTCTGGCAGGGCAGACGGCAAGGCCAGTTGCAAGCCAGACGCAACTACGCATAGAAACACCGATCCCAGCAGCGACAGCATGTCCCGCCAAAGTCCATCACGCCCCAGCAGGTACTCACGCAATACTGCAAAGTCCAATTTGACTTTTATGTCAATCAATGTTCCCATATTCACGGAGGTAGGCGGCCTTGCTACAATACCACAAACAGATATTTCATCTGCGCAAAGGAAGCCGCTGTATTCAAATGCAGTACAGGGGCGGCGCTGCCGCTCTTGTCCACATCCGCGACACGCCCTGCAATAAGCACTGGCCCATCCTGCGCCCCTTCAGGCGTGACGGTGACAATGTCCCCAACGGCAACCTTGTCAAACAAGACACCGTCCAGGCTGTTCACCACAACCTGCGGCACTGGCTGAAGCATGCTTATCTTGTATGCGCTGTCGCTGCCGCCGCCAGTCAATATACCCGAAACATTCCGTCCTCTGACCTGGCAGGGATATGAAAAACGCGCACTTGTGGCAAGGGTGACCTTGGCTGTCTTCAATCCGACTTCGGAAACTATGCCCACAAGCCCCGCATCGGAAATCACCAGCTTGCCAGGGCGAATTCCATCGTAACTTCCCCTGTTGACCACCACATAGTCGTAATATTCGGAGAAGGCGTCACGCTGCTGCACTTCGCAAAGCGCCAGGCTCATCTGCTTGGTGGCCAGCGTCATGCCGATTCTGTTGCGCAGTTGCCTGTTCTCCTCCAAGAGAGTGGCGCTTTCCTGGCGCAGGTGCTCATACTCAGCCTTTGCCTCTGCCGCCTCCTGCCGCAGGATATTGGCATCCTCATGGCCAGTTCCATCAGGCAAGCCACCCCATGCACCGCGTGCCGCACGTGCACACATTCGCGCAAAGGACTGGCTAGGCTCGATGAGCAAGCGCCCCATTCCAGCCAGACGAGTGGTCAGTCCAGGCGGCAGGCATAAAAGCAACAGCGACAGAAGCACGCCATAAAACAGGCGCACCCTGCCGCCAATACCGCCCTTGTCCTTGCCAGTTTCAGCCATTGAGCTTGCCTTCCACCAGCCTGGCCAATGAACCCACGCTCTTCAGCACTTCCGCCGTAATCTCCGACTGCTCGAATGTGACGCCGAACTGCTCCTCCATCGCCACAATCATCTCCAGCAGCAGGAACGAATCCACGCCGTATTCAGCCAGCGGCTTTTCATCCTCAATACTCTGGGGCTCAATATCCAGAAAAAGCCTCTCAACCAGCAATTCCTTAATCTGCTTCCTGATGTCTTCCATGACTATGCTTCCTTTTCGTTAAGCGGTATAACCAGCACTGGGCAATTTGCCCTGCGCACAACCTTCTCCGCAACTGTACCGAACAGCAGTGACTCCAAAGCGCCCCTGCCCTGACGGCCCATTATTATCACATCCACCTTCTCCTCTTCGGCAAAACGTGATATCTCAACACTTGCATTGCCGATACGGAAAACTGGGGTGAACTTGACGCCTTCCGGCACCTGCGTGGCATATTCCTCCGCCACACGCTTGTCAAAGGCCTTCTTCGCCATGTCGTCCACATTCTCGCCCACATTGTAGATATACGGTTTCCAATACTGTGCATCGGGGGCAGGAATGACATGCAACAATATCAGCTCAGCACCTGGACGATGGGTCACAGCCTCCAACGCATAGTCAAAGGCAACCTTGGCGTTCTTTGAAAAGTCGGTGCAGCACAAAATCTTCTTTACTTCTCTGGTCAGCATTCTGGAGCCTCCTCTTGGTTAAAAGTTCAATAAGCCAATTTTAATCCACAGATTTACGCAGATTTACACAGATTATCGCCATGTGATTTTGCCAAGGTCCTAAAGGACCGATGATTTCTTGTTTTTGCCTGCGCAGCAAAAATGGAAATCTGCGCCGCTTCAGCGCCGCGTCAAAATCACTTTCACATCATATACCAGAACAAAATCTGTGATAATCTGTGAAAATCTGTGGATAAAATTATCTCGTTTAATCATATAGCCAGTGCGGCAATGCCAATGCCAGGTTGGGGAACAGCATCAGCAATATCGCCGCAATGATTATTATGCCAGCAAAGGGCAATGCCCTGCGGAATATGGTCTGCATCGGCACTTCGCGCTCGATGCCGCTGACCACATACACGTTGACGCCAACAGGCGGAGTTATCACGCCCAACTGAACTATGACTACCACCATAGTGCCGAACCAGACTGGGTCATAGCCCAATGCGCGTATAACAGGCAGGAATATTGGCATGGTCAGCATAACCAGCGCCAGGGCATCCACAAAGCAGCCCGCTATCATGAAGAACACCAATATCACAGACATCTTAACCCAGGCAGGAACTGGCATAATGGACAGATTGCCAGCCAGATCCGAGGTTATGCCCGTCAACGCCAGGAAGCGCCCAAATATGAGCGCTCCTGTCACAATCACCAGCACCATGCAGGAAGTGCGTATGGTCTCCTCCAATGCCTTCCAAAGTTTCTTCCATGTCATGCTTCTGCGGCAAAGCGCAATCAGCAGACTGCCGAAGGCACCGATGGCCGCTGCCTCGGTGGGAGTAAACCAGCCCCAGAAAAGCATGCCTCCCATCACCAGAATGAACAGCGCAACCACATCCAGCACGTTTAGTATGGACATGAAACGCTGGCGCCATGTGATTTCCCTGTTGGCAGGTCCAAGTTCGGGATGTGCTATGCACAGGTAGGTTATGTAGGCAAAGAACATGGCAATGATAATGAGGCAAGGAATAACGCCCGCCGCAAACAAACGAGCAGGTGAATTCTCCGTCATAATGGCGTACACGATGAACACCACGCTGGGAGGTATCATGATGCCCAGGCTGCTTCCCGCAGCCACAATGCCGCAGCCCACGTCCAGGCTGTACTTGTACTTGCGCATTTCAGGCAAGGCCACCGCTGTCATCGTAGCCGCGCTGGCAGGTCCTGAGCCGCAAATCGAGCAGAATCCTGCGCAGGCACCCATTGCCGCAAGGCCAAGCCCGCCAGGGAAACGCCCCAGCCAGCAATAGGCCGCATGGAAAAGACGGCTGCTTATGCCAGCATGGAACGCAATCTGCCCCATGAAGATGAACAGCGGTATCACGCTTAAATCGTACTTGGAGAAGTTGTCGTAGGTTACGCTTACCACCAGGTGATACGCAGCCTCTGGGTTGCCAGCCGCCAGGGCAAAGCCAAATGCGCCCACCAATGCCAGAGCAAAGCCAACTGGAACGCTGGCAATCAACAGTAGCAACAATATGATACAACCCAATATGCCTATGGTAATCAAAGAGCTCATGGCTTCATCATCTCCTTTCCCGGATGGGTCAAATTGTAAATCTTAACCAGTGACACAACTGCGAATGAGAATGCCATCAGCCACAGCACCCAGAACAAGGGAATCTGCAAGGTCAATGTCACGCTATGGCGCTTCAGCAAGGTGCCGCCGTAGATAAGACTGCGCCAACTCATTATGGCATACAGCACTATCACAGCGATACGCCACAAACTGTCTATAATTATCTTTGCAATGCCTGGCAGCCTCTGGAAGAAGAACTCCACTGCAACATGCCCCTTAACCGCTGTGGTGTAAGGCAATGCGCATACCGCGCTGACACAGGCCGCCACCTGAACCATGTCCACCGCACCAGGAACGGGGAAACCGAAGCGACGGAATATCACGTCGCATACTGTGATGCCCATCATCGCAAGCACCCCAAGGCCAGCCAAAACCATCAGGACCTTCACCAGGAAGGACACTACTTTCTTGTAAACCTGCCACATAACTTACTCCTTCCTCTCTGCCTTGTAAAATGCTATGCGCTCACGAACAAAACTAACGGCCTCTTTCCCAGGCAGACCCTTTGACACCGCACCATTAGCCCATTTGTCAAACATCGGCTCCAGCGCAGCAGCCACCTTCTGGTTCTCCGCCTCGTCCATCACGGAATACTTCTTGTTGAGGGAATTGACAAATTCAAGCCCCTCTGCGTCCGCCTCATCCCAGGCCTTGCCGTGCTTGGGTATCCACTCCTTGTTAATCTGCTCGATTATCGCCTGTATGTCAGGCGGCAGTTTGGCCCAGGTCTTCTTGTTCATTGCGACAAACATGGTGGTAGTGTAGCCAATGGAAGGAATGCGCACCACTTCGTCAATCACCTCGCCCTGTTTCCAGCCCTTCAGTGTTTCGATGGGGCAGAGCGTAGCCTCCACCACGCCCTTGCGCAGAGCCTCAAATGTCTCGCCCTGGGGAAGCCCCACCGCATTGCCGCCAAGTTGCTTGATAACCTGTGCGGTGATGCCAGTGCCGCGCACGCTCAGGTTCTTGATGTCATCGCAATTCTTAACCGTGTGCCTCGTCGCCAGAACACCAGGTCCATGTGCATGCAAATAGAGCATGTGCGTCTCGTTCAGTTCCTCTGGCTTGAAATGATTCAGGAAATCATTGGCGACAGCAGTCGCCGTGGCACCGTCTGGATAGCCAAACGGAAAGTCCAGGCACTCCAGCAAAGGAAACAGGCCGCGCGAATAGGAAAGGCAACTCATTCCAATGTCGGAGACTCCATTCGCCACGCAGTCATAGTTTTCAGCAGCGCCGCTTAACACGCCGCCAGGAAATACTATCACCTTCACGCGCCCCTTTGTGCGCAGTTCTACTTCATCCGCCCAAGACTGCGCCAATTTGCTCTGCACATGCACAGGCGGGAAGAACACGCTGTACGTCAAGCGATATTCGCAACCGTCATTGTGCCCGCAACTTGTCGTAAAACACATCGCCAAAACGGCCAAAACCGTACAAAATCTTAATAATCTTCTTTGCATAATAAACGCCTTTTTTTGTGGTCT
>JAFZZD010000693.1 GCA_017615955.1 Victivallales bacterium | reverse complement strand
TGCCGAACTTTTTCTTCAGGAATTGCGGATAGCGGCCATTCTTCTCGCCAAATTGCGCGTACGCCGGACTGAAGTCATAGTCCCCATTCCAGATTTGGAGGCCATATATTTCATTGTCAGGCTGGAGCATTACCACAGGACCGCCGTTTTTCGCCGTATATTTTGCAATTATCGGGCAGATATGGCTGAAATACCGCTCCACCTTCTCCATAAACAGCGGATGCAGATAGGTGACAGTCGCGCCCTTGCGGATGTAATTTCCCTTGCGGTCGATAGCAAGAATCTCAGGATATTTTTCCACAAGCCATCCAGGAAGGCCGCCGTGCCTGAATTCCGAATACACATAAGGGCCTGGGCGCAATATCACGCCCAGCCCGAATTCTGCCGCAGTCTCCAGGAACTGGCTTATATCGGTAATGCCATCGCCTTCGTCAAAACGAAAAACACCCTCTTCCGGTTCATGCACCAGCCAGGGGCAATATGAGGCTATGCAGTTGCCTCCCGCCGCCTTCCACAACTGCATCGCCTTCTTCCAGTTGGATTTCGGCACCCTGAAATATGGAATCTCGCCACTAAGGAGTTCACCCTGCCTGCCATTGATTACAAAGGCATCGTTTCTGATTTCCAGTTGCATTGTCGCGCCTCTTTGTTACCACTGCGCCTCGATGGCAGCCTCGCCTGTGAAAACCTCATTTGTTCCGTCTGCGGTAGCCAGATGCGTCCTGCCGTAGTCCCGTGATGTGTCCACGCCGAAGCCCAGCCCCTCTGGCAATTCAAAGATGAAGTCGCCAGACTTCACTTCGTCCAGTGGCTGTTCCAGCCATTGCAGGAATCTGTCCTGCACCAGATTATTTGGTCCCAGCTGGTATTTTCTGCCATCGCAAATCAAGTTTGCCGAACATGGTGCGCCACCAAGCATGACAGGAATGCGCACCTTCACGTTCTTTGTGCCAGGAGGTATGCACAGCTGCTTCTTTATGGAAATGCCACCACGGGGCGCCTGCAAATAACGAAAACCGCCTACGGTGAATGGCCCATGGTCATACAGAAGGCTGGTATCGGGGAATTGGCAAAGAAGCCCATTGGGACGCGCAACTCTGTAAATTGCAGGCACCATGTTTTCCTCCCAGAAGCCATATAGGAAGCATACTGAGAATATGGAGACCATGCCGCATAATGCCAGTGCAAGTCCTTCCTCACGTTTAAGTTCCTTTCGCCTTGCAATCTTGTCCACCAGCATATCCAGCGCATACCCTGCGGCAATTGCCATCAATGGCAGGCTTGTTATGCGGAAACGCGACAGGTTGTAGAACAAAGCCGTGGCAAACCAGCTGCAAAGCAGCATGTACAGGAAAAACAGGCAAGGCGCGAATTGGGGATTACGCTCCCGCCAGGACTGCCGCTGCCCTTTCAGCAAAAGCAAGAGTCCCAGGAAGGCAAGGCTTCCAGTAATGGCGAATGGCAGCAATGCATGAAGCCATGGACACGCCCTGCCCTCATGGTCAAGAGACACGTTATTGGGTATTTCACGCCTGTCCCAGAAAAGCAAGGCCGCTCGCCATTTCAAATCAAGGAACACCAGCGGCTCGCGCACCGCCCAGCGCAATATGTTGCTTGCCATGCTGACGCGCCCGTCTTCGGGACGCGCCTCGTCCTGCGCCACCCACCTGCTGTAGGTCAGAGGATATTCCAGGCCGCCAGGCGGCGCCTCTGGCGTGTTGCCCAGCGCCAGCACCTTGCCACCCGCCGTGGAGGCGCCGCACCAGCGCCCAGCGTACTTGTAGTTATGCATGGAATACGGCAGTTGCGGCAGCTCAAAGATGATGGTCATAAGCAATGCAAGCGAAATGGCACAAGGCACGCCTTTTTTCCAATTGCGCACCAAATAAAACGCCAACACACCAGGCAGGAAAAGCAGGGCATTTCCGCGCGTCAGCGTGGCAATGCCCAATAATAACCCCAGTGCAAGCCAATGCCAGACATGGTTCTTCTCCCATGCGACAAGAGCCAGCCACAGCAACAATGCAATCCAGAAACTCTGCAATACCTCGAACAGCATGAATGGCGTGTAGAACACATGCATCTTGCTTACTGCCAGAAGCAGCGCGGCAAAAAAGCCCGCCCGTTTTCCAAAAAGACGCTGTGCGGAAAGACCGACCAGCAAACAGCCAGCCGCGCCAAGAATAACTTGAATTGCAATGGCGGCAACTATGCCATCACCGCCCAAAAGCCTGCAAAACGGCAGGAATATGCTGTAGTAGAAAGGCTGGTAGTCAAAGTGGTCTGGCCAATTGCCAGAGGAGATTTCGCCTGCCAGCCGCAAATATGTCGCCATATCAGTCAATGGCGAGGGCTTCTGCACCGCCGGCAAGCCATACATTTGCACTGATGCAACTAAACGCAATAATAATGCAAGCAATACCGCTAGCAGCAAAAGGCACTTGTATGGCTTGTCCTTCATGATATTCCTTCAGGAACTTAAAGACGGTGTCCTCTGTCCTATGAGCCAATTTCAAAACTCCCGCGCCACGCCGCAAACTATCGGGGCCGCTGGCTTCAGCCAGCGGCAACAAAAGGCACACCCTTGGTGCGACGGCGAGGACGCCGTCGCTACTACGGCAACTATTACAGCTTGTCGTCCTCTTCCAGGCCGATCATTGTCTTCCAGCGTGGGTTCTTTCTGGAGATGTCCAGGGAGAAGAGGCGTTCTGCCTCATTGACTGGCCGATTGAACACTTCCTTCTTCAGGATATGGGCGATCCAGCGTTCCAGCTTCAGCACCAGAAGTTTCTTGCGCAGACGCCCCTGCATGTCCCTGTTCAGGATGTTGGGCAATGTATTTGTGGTTATGATTTCATCGACAGACGCGTCGTTCAGATTTTCCTTGACTTCAGGGCTGGAGTAGAAGTGTGTCACCACGAAGATGATGCGGCTGGCGCCAGCCTCCTTCAGGTGGCGGCAACATTCCACGATCGTGTTTCCAGTGCGGACCATGTCGTCGATGACCACGATTTCGCGGCCCTTGATTTCCTCCAGGGTTGTGGGGCTGTTTTCAGCGGCCTGTATCGAGACTTTTCTTTCACCGCTGCGGACCTTGTCCATCAACAGCAATTGTGGTTTGAGGGGCATCAGCAGCTTGTCAGCCTCCTCGCACATGCAGTTATACACTTCCCTCACGAATGGAGCGGCTCCCTTGTCAGGTGCGCATACAATGAAGCCATTGCGGGGATCCAGCATCTGCTCGTGCTGCACAAGATACATTGCATACAAGTGCGCGGGTGAAAGATTGAAGAAACGCCCGTTGAATTTCCGATTGAACAGATCCTGCACGGAAACCGAGTGGTTGTGCACCGTCAGCACGGCATCCACGCCGCTGGTCGCAAGCAATTCGGCATAGAGCTGCGAAGAGAAGGGCTGCCCGTCAAACTTCTTGTAGTCCTGGATGGTGCGCTGGAACGCCACATTGCCATATTCCGGGCGGGCACCCCTGTCCTGTGCGCTGTAGAACAGATCGGGTTCCACCAGCGTGACGCTTTCCGCGCCATTGTCCTTGGCGGCTCTTGCCACCAGGAAAGTGCGCATTGCCCTGGCATTGCGGGTGAATTCCCCGCTGCAAGTGGAGACTATGATCACATTCTTGCCTTCAAGAGAATGCCCAATGCGATGGGGGTCGTCCGTCTCCCCGCAAATAAAACGCGGGCAGAACTCGCTGTTGGCAAAGTTCTTCAGCGCAATCTCGTCCGAGATATCCGTCTTCTGCCCCATGAAATACGCAACGTCACTAGCCAGTGGATCGTCCGACACGGTGCCAACGACTACGATTTCCCCGCTCATCATTTTCTCCTTGATGCAAGTTCAGTTAAAATACAAAAGAATCAAGTTGGGCATAATATATACCATTATCCAAAGAGGCAAGAGGCATTTACCAGCAGTTTTACAAGGATTTTGCTTAATGCCAGCTGGAATAAATAACATAAGCAGGTTGCAAATTGATTTTCGGCATATATTATGCAGTATTGTTTTTTAGCAAATGGCAGAGAATACTAGATCAAGGAGAACATTGCTATGTTGAAGTTGGGTTGCGCCGAAGAGATTTTGGAAGTGCCGCTTTTTGCGGAATTGTATGGCTATGGTCCCTACGCCGACAGGCGCAACAAGGGGGTGCTTTCACCATTGTACTGCCGTGCATTTACGTTCTATGACGGCAAGCAGCGTGCGATGGTGATATACAGCGACGTCTGCACCACACGGGATGAATACGCCCGCGAAATGCGGGCAAAACTGGCCTGCGCGTATCATCTGAATCCAGAAGGCATTGCCTTTGTTGCCACGCACACCCATTCCGCGCCCGCCCTGTCCGATGAATATGGTTCCAGCAGCGGCATTCCGCACCCGCTGTTCCAGAAGAACTGGAAGGAGACTGTGATGCGCGTAGCCAAGCAGGCGCTTGCCAACGAAGAAGAAATTGCAAGCATCTATGCAGGCAAGGCGCCATTGGACCGCCCCATCGGCACAAACCGCGTACACAAGGAGGAGAATCCCACAGATCCTGCAATCCGCTGGATAAAATTCTGCAGAGCGGACGGGACATGCAAGGTCCTGCTGCACAACCATGGTGTGCATGGGATTGCCTGCAGCGGCAGCATGTACAGGTATGCCTCGCCTGACTGGATGGGCAGCGCCAACCGCATCATCAAGGAACGCGGCCTAGCGGAAATGCCCTTGTTCATGCTGGGTCCAGCCGGAAACATAAACACCCGCAGCACCTGCCAGACAGCCAAAAACGACAACGAACATGATATTCTGGGCGAAGAATATGTGAATTACCTCCAGAAGGATTTGAACAATGGCGTCAAACTGGAGATGGGGGACATTTCATTCATATTGAAGACAGTGGAATTCCCCACGGTGAAGAAAACAGTTGCCCAACTTCAGGAAGAGGCTGCTGAATTCCGCTCATTGGGCACAACGCAGCAGCAGAAGGACTATTGGGAAATCAACGCGCGCCGCCTGGAGGAAATGTGCCTGATGCTGGAGCAGGGAGACGACCTGTCAGTCTGGCACGACTTGCAGGCAATCCGCATTGGCGGCATTGAGATGATGTTCGTGCCAGGCGAGCCATACGTGCAGATCGGCATGGAAATCATGCAGAAGGCAAAATGCCAGTTCCCAATACTAGCCACTGTCGCCAAC
>JAFZZD010000692.1 GCA_017615955.1 Victivallales bacterium | reverse complement strand
CTATCGCCGCAGCCGCCGGGATCGCGCCTAAATAAGAAGATTGCCACTTGGTGTAACGAATATGTCTTGCGCAACACCGATGAAATCTGGGTCGGCGACATCTCACCCAATGGCATGCTTTCGGCGATGTTGCGGGGCTTACAAGGCGATTAACAGGACTTGCGGTTTTTACACGCGCGTGTATATTATGCGCGATATTAATGTACGCGTACGCGCGTGTGTGAAACAAATAACGCAAGGGGAAGCTAATGGCAGACGAAGAAAACAATGCCTTGGGCGAGAACGAGGAAGTTCTTGCAGGAGAGACCAAGGTTCCAGTGCTGGAAAGCCTGGATGCGCAGAACGAGAGTGAAATCAAGGTGCTGAAGGGGCTGGAGGCAGTGCGGCTGCGCCCTGGCATGTATATTGGCGACGCCAATGTGAAAGGCCTGCACCAATTGGTATATGAGGTGGTGGACAATTCCATTGACGAGGCGCTGGCTGGCTTCTGCCAGAACATCGATGTCATAATCGGGATTGATAATTCCATCACCGTGACAGACGATGGCCGGGGCATACCCGTGGCAATGCATCCGACGGAACACAAGCCGCAGTGCGAAGTGGCGCTGACAATGCTGCATGCTGGCGGCAAATTCGACAAGGACGTATATAAGTTCTCTGGCGGTCTGCATGGCGTGGGTGTGTCCTGCGTGAATGCGCTGTCCATTTGGCTGACGCTCACCATCGAGAGGGACGGCAAGAAATACAGGATGCGCTTTTCCAGGGGCAAGACCACGGATCAGCTACAGGAATTGGGGCCTGCGGAGGGCAGAGGCACCACAGTGCAATTCCTTCCAGACCCAGACATATTTGAGGTCCTTACCTACAACTATGACATCCTTTCCAAGCGCCTGCGTGAATTGGCGTATCTGAACGCAGGAGTGCGCATTACATTGACGGACGTGCGCGGCACCGAGCCACGCAGCGAGACATTCCATTTCAAGGGCGGCGTCTCCGAATTCGTAAGCTATATCCATGACATGGACAAGTCGGACATGGGGGACAAGGTTGAGCCTCCGCCGCCAGTCATTAATTTTGCGGGCGAGACCACCAATTTCCGTTCGGACGGGACAGGCGACTTCTGGTATGACGTGGCTTTCCAGTACAACAACACCTACAAGGAAGTCATTTATTCATTCGTCAATGGCATCAACACAAAGGATGGCGGCACACATCTGAACGGCTTCCTCACCGCATTCACCACGGCCATCAACAACTACGCCAAGAAGATGGAGGAAGAGGACGCGCTGAAGAAGGGCGGCAAGGCGGCTGTGGCCGCCAAGCAGGCAAAGAAGGCTGGCACCAAAGAGAAGGAAGGCGAAAAGGAAGTGGACACATCCGTCACGTCGGACGATGTGCGGAAGGGGCTGTGCGCGGTGGTGTCTGTGAAGGTGGAGAATCCGCTGTTTGAGAGCCAGACCAAGACGCGCCTCAACAATCCCGAGGTGAATGGCCTGGTCAGGACCGCCACCACCAACGCCATCAAGAACTACTTTGAGGAGCATCCCAGCGAGGCGCGCTGGATTATCGAGCATGTGCGTAAGGCAGCTGCCGCAAGGCGGGCCGCCAACGAGGCCATCAAGAAGACCATGAACCCATCGGAGTCCATCGCGCACCTGCTGGGCAAGTTGTCTGATTGTTCGTGCAAGGATCCATCCCAGTGTGAGTTGTACATCGTCGAGGGTGATTCTGCAGGCGGTTCCGCAAAGCAGGGCCGCGAAAGTGCGTACCAGGCGATACTGCCCATACGAGGCAAGTTGATCAATGCGGAGAAGGCAAGCACCGAGAAACTTCTGCGCAACGAGGAGATACGCACGCTCTGCACGGCGATTGGCGCAGGCGTGCAGTTCGGCGAGGGCAATGAGCAGGTGGATATATCCAAGGCGCGCTACCACCGCATCGTGATCATGACCGATGCGGATGTGGATGGTTCGCACATCAGAACGCTGGTGCTGACCTTCCTGTTCAGGCATCTGCGCCCGTTGGTGGAGGCCGGCTACGTGTATGTGGCAAGGCCGCCGCTGTTCAAGGTTACCAAGGGCAAGCATTCCGAATTCGTGGAGACTGAAGATGACATGAGCATAAAGCTCACCAACTTCGGAATGCAGAACCTGGCGATGCGCTTGGTGGGAAAGGACAGTTTGCCGCCAGACCAGGTGTCCATGCTGATACAGACCATCAGGGACTGTCTGCGTTTCTGCGACGTGAACTTGCCCCGCTATGGCATCAAGGCATTGGATTTCCTGAAGCTGCGTGAAGAGCGAGGTGCATTCCCGTCATACATGGTGGAGACACGTGAGAATGGCGTGCTTTCAACCAGTTATGCCTGGAGCAAGGCGGAGGCGGAGCAGCAGGTGGCAGCCGCCAATGAGCGCAAGAACGCAGCCAGCGTCGAGGCACCAGAAAACGAGAATGCCGAGGACGAGGGCGCTGAAGAAGCGCCTGTCACAGACGACGTGGCGAAGGAGGCGGCTGCCCAGTATGACGAGGACGGCAACCTGATTTCCAATGCGGAGCCACAGGCAATACGGGTTGCGGAAGACAACCACTGGACTTATCTGCCCGAGGCAGTGGCTCTGGAAGGACTGGCGCAGAGATTGGCTGACAATGGCCTGGCGATTTCACAGCTCTATGAAAACGACGAGCCTGTGGTGGAGTTGGTGGACACCAGCAGCAACAATGTGATGCCAGTGAAGACGCTGAACGCGCTGTGCGAGGCGATTACCGAAAGGGGCCGTAGGGACATTGCCATCCAGAGGTACAAGGGTCTTGGCGAAATGACTCCTGCCGAGTTGTGGGAGACCACAATGAATCCAGAGACGCGCTGGATGATACATGTTACCGTGGAGGATGCCGCTGCAGCAGATGAGACATTCAGCATGCTGATGGGCGACAACGTGGTGGTAAGGCGCAACTTCATTGAGGAAAATGCGGATCGCATTCTCAACCCCGACATCTAAGGCTAAGGAGCACATAAAATGGCAGACAAGAAGGAAACACAAAAATCAACCATAGGGATTGAGGAATGGTCCGCCTTCAAGAGGAATGACATTCCCACTGAAGTGAATGGCCTGATGCGGAATGCGTACCTGCAATATTCGGTTTCGGCCAATATCGGGCGCGCGATACCAGATGTTAGGGACGGATTGAAGCCAGGTGCCAGGCGCATCCTGTACGCCATGCTGAAGGGCGGCTATGGCTCAAGGGGCGGCACCAACAAGTGCGCAAAGGTGGTAGGTCTGGTAATCGGTAACTACCATCCTCATGGCGACACGGCTGTCTATGACACAATCGTGCGTATGGCGCAGGATTTCTCAATGCGTGTGCCGCTGATCTACGGCCACGGCAACTTTGGCTCCATGGACGGCGACCCCGCCGCCGCATACAGGTACACCGAATGCAAGATGGAGAAGAGCGCAGAGGCGCTGCTGGCGGACTTGGACAAGGAGACCGTGGACATGCGGGACACCTTTGACGCCAAGGAACAGGAGCCCACAGTGCTTCCAGCCGCATTCCCGAACCTGCTGGTGAATGGGTCCCAGGGCATTGGCGTTGGCATGGCAACCAACATCCCGCCGCACAACCTGGGCGAGGCGATTGATGCGGCTGTGGCGGTCATTGACAATCCAAACATCACCGTGGACGAGCTGATGGAGATCATACCAGGACCCGACTACCCCACAGGCGGCATCATTCATGGCGTGAGCGGCGTGCGCAAGTTGTACGAGACAGGGCAGGGCACGGTGCGCGTCCGCGGCAAGGTGGAGATTGAGACTGACAAGAGCGGGAAGGACACCATCGTCATAACGGAAATACCCTTTGGCATAAACAAGGCGGACATGGTGAGCCGCATTGGCGACATGGCCCGCAACAATGTGGTGCATGGCATCAGCAACATCGTTGACTTGTCCAGCGACCGCGTAGGTGTGCGCATTGTGATTTCGCTGAAGCAGGATGCCACCACCAACGTGGTGCTGAACGAGCTGTACAAGCTGACGCCGCTGGAGTCCACTGATCCAGGGCAGCTGCTAGTGGTGGATCACAACAGACCCCGCACCATGACGCTGAAGCAGGTGCTTGACGCATATATTGACCACCGCGAAGAGGTCATCACGCGTCGCACGCAGTTCCTGCTGAAGAAGGCGCAGGCGCGTGCGCACATCATCGAGGGTTTGTTCATCGCGCAGGCCAACATAGACGAGGTGATTAGCATAATCCGCCATTCAAAGGACAGGCAGGATGCCCAGATACAGTTGATGAACCGCTTCGGGCTGGATGACGTACAGGCCAACGCGATTCTGGACATGCGCCTGGCGCAATTGACCAACCTGGCAATAGATGATTTGCAGAAGGAATATGATGACCTGAAGCAGGAAATCGCCCGTTTGGAGGAGATCCTTTCCTGCCGCGCCAACATCATGGCTGTTGTGCGCAAGGAACTGCTGGAGACCAAGGAGAAATTCAACACGCCAAGACGCACTCGCATAGAGGCGGCGGATGGCGAGGTGAATCTGGACAGCCTCACCAAGCGCGAAATCTACGTTGTGACGCTCACCAAGGGCGGCTACATCAAGCGTTGCAGCGCGGACGAGTACAATGCACAGAACAGAGGCGGCTCTGGCGTCAAGGGCATCACCGCCCGCAAGGAAGGCGATACGGCGCAGATGGTGCTTACTACACGCAGCCACAACTCGCTGCTGTTCTTCACAAACTACGGCAAGGTCTATCGCCTGTCGCGGGCATACGAACTGCCTGAAAGCAAGCGTTCTGATGCAGGCCGCTTCATCTCCAACGTGCTGAATCTCATTGCGGATTCGGAGCATCCTGAGAACCACGAGGAAATCAGGGCAATCATCTCCTACGATGAGAAGACGCTGGACATGGACGCGAACTTTGTGGTTATGGTGACAAAGAAGGGTCTGGTGAAGAGATGCAGCCTGTCCTTGTTCAAGAACCTGCGCAAGACTGGAAAGAGGGCATTGATGTTCCGCGAGGACGATGACCTTATTGACGCGCAGTTGACGGACGGCTCCAAGGACATCCTCATTTCCAGCAGGAATGGCCGCGCCGTGCGCTTCCATGAAGGGCAGGTGCGTTCCATGGGCAATATGGCGGCGGGCGTCCGCGCCATCAAGTTGAAGGACAGCGTGGATGGCACGAAGGATGTTGTGGTGTCAATGACCATAGTGCAGCCTGATGACGAACTGCTGGTGATTACGGCGAAAGGCCTTGGCAAGCGCACGCCTATCGGGCGTGGCAGTTCCGAGGATCTGCCCAATGCGACTGTGGCAGAAGGCAATGATGAGGCAGCGGCGGAAGGCGCCGAGATGGCGGATGTGGAGATTGCGGAAAGCGCCGAGGCTGAGGAGCGTTCTGCGTTCCGCTATCGCTTGACCAACCGCGGCACCCAGGGTTGCATCAGCATCAAGCTGAAGGAAGGTGACTATGTTGTGGCGGCGTTGCAGGTGGAGCCCAATACGCAGCAGGATATTCTGCTGCTGTCCGAGAAGGGGCAGGCTGTCCGTACGCACATCAACCAGATACGCCTTTGCGGTCGCGCTTCGCAGGGCGTGAAGGTGATGAGGTTCACCAAGGAGAACGACAGTGTGGTGAATGTGTCCATCGTTGACGAGTTGTCCGAGGATGACCTGGCGGAGAATCAGGCCCGTGTGGAAAGCGAGGAGCAGGCCGCCAATGATGCGGCTGACTTCGAGGCTCGCCAGGCGGAGGAGAATGCCGCCATGGAGGCGAAGGATGAAGAAGCCGCTCCAACCGAGAATACGGAGAATCCAGATGAAAATTAAGCATTTGTTTTGCCTTGTCCTGCTTTTGCTGTGTGCGGTAGTCCGCGCCCAATATGGAGATGCTCTGCTTGCCATAGTGGGGGACGAAGTGATTACGCTGTACAATGTGCAGCGCCTTACGGTACAGCAGGAAAAGCAGCTTGCCTCGCAATACCAAGGCAAGGAGCTGGAAAACAAGATCCTTGAACTGCGCACTGCGGCGTTGAACACCCTGATTGAGCGTGAACTCTTTGCCAAGGAGTTTGTGGCGTTGGGTGCAAAGGTGCCGCAGAGCATGGTTCAGGAACGCATCAACAGGGCGCTAACGGACTACGCCGGCGGCAATGTGGCTCGCTTTGAGGACATGCTCCAGAAGGAGAATATGACCATGAAGGAGTACAGGCAGCGTGTGGAAAAGGACCTGTCTGTTGAATTGCTGGTTAGGGACCGGGTCACACGTGGCAATCTGGTCTCCGAGAAGGCAATCAAGGAGCGTTATGAGGCGGACAAGGAATCGTTGGCCACTGGCTCCAAATGGCACATTGCCGTGATTTTGCTGAAGAAGGACGGCAAGTATCCAAATACGGACGCCACATTCAAGGAAATTATGACGAAGCTGGCGGAGGGCGTGCCATTTGAGGAATTGGCGAAAAAGTATTCCGAAGGCGCCAATGCGGACAAGGGGGGAGACCAGGGATGGCTGGACAGTCCGCACCCGAAGTTGCTGGAGACCATCTCTAAGTTGCAGCCTGGGCAGACCGCCAGTTTCATGACGGACATCGGCAACGGGCGCTACATCATCAAGCTGGTGGAGTTCCAGAAGGGAGGCATTCCTGAACTGAACGACGAACTGCGGGAAAAGATACGCCGTATGCTCCAGAAGGAGGAGGAGGACCGCCGCTACAAGAGTTTTGTCAGGGAATTGTATATGAAGTACCCCGTCAGGAGAATGGACGGAGCCACTTCAACGGAGGATGAGTAATAATGAAAATGAAGAGAATAGTGCTGGACTTCCTGTCGGTGAACTGCTATTTGCTGTGCAATGAGCAGAATGGCGAGGCACTTTTGGTGGATCCAGGCAGTTCTGTGGCAAAGATCACAGCCGCTGTTGAGGCGGAGAAGGTGAAGGTGGTTGGCATTCTGCTGACACATGCGCATGTGGACCATGTCAGCGCGGTGGCGGAGGTGGCGGAGAAATACAACGCGCCAGTCTGGATACATCCAGACGACTATGGCATCTATTTTTCCAGGGACAATGCCTTGCCGCCGTACATGATGGCACCCGCGAATCTGCCGCAGCCAGTGAAGGACTGCCCCACGGCGGGCATGGACTTCCAGATCCTGCACACGCCAGGACACACGCCAGGCGGGGTATGCTACTACTTCCCTGCTGAAAAAGTTGTCTTCACGGGAGACACGCTGTTCTGCGGCACATACGGGCGCACTGACTTTCCTGGCGGCAGCGAGCGGGACATCTTTACCTCCATAAAGGATGTGCTTTTCAAGCTGCCAGGCGAGACACGCGTGTTCCCTGGCCACGAGCAAAGCACCACCATCGCAAAGGAGCAGGCAAACCCGATATTTATGTGAGCGCTTTATGTGGGCGCCGAGGCG
>JAFZZD010000691.1 GCA_017615955.1 Victivallales bacterium | reverse complement strand
TTTCCGAGGTGCGCCAGCGCCTTGCCCATTTGAGTTTGATGGAATGAAGTTTTCCGCAGGCCACATCTGGAAGTGGCATCGTGTTCAGGATGGTTTTGCCTTCGTGCAGACCTTCCTTTATGCGGCCAGGGCATTCCATTATGCCCCCTACTACGAATATGCCTTGGAGATTGCCCGTGCCCACCTCATTGCGCACCAAAGAAAGGATGGCGGCATCGTAAAATATTCCAAGTGGGAGGAATCCATGGTCGATTACTCCACTGTGATTTCCCCGCTTCTTGCATTGGCGGAGCTTTACGAGGAAATGAAGGCCAGGAATGATTCGAGGCAAGATGAAATTGGCGAGGCCTGCATTAGGCTGGCAGAATATCTGCTGAAACGCGGAATGGAATTCCCCACGGAGGGCGTTCCCGTGCAGTTGCGCTGGACTGAGGACGGCTCCATCTCATGCACGGCGCTGTCCCTTCTTGCCGCGTATTCGAAGGTCAAGGCAGATGCAAGATACCTGAACTTTGCCGAGGAGGTTCTGCGTTTCCACAAGCCCTGGCACATCAGGACCAATGACGTGCGCAGCTCCGACGCCACATTCCGCTACTGGGAGACACAGTGGGAGAACGAGGGGGAGGGGCACTCCATAAACTGCGGGCATGCCTGGAATCTCTGGCGCGGGGAGGCCATGTTCTATCTCGGGGCGGCAAAACATGATCCAGCGGCGTTTCTGGAATCCTGGAACACATTCCAGACAGTCCTCTGCAATCACCATCCAGACGGCTCTGTCAGCTCCTGCTTCACGCCAGACTACATTCCAGAACGGCCGATGCGCCTGGAGCTGTATCACAAGTATCCCTTGTCGCCAGGAGGGGGAGTGCTTGCGTTCCATGTTTGGTCGAGGCTGGCCGCGACGTGGTTCAAGGCGGGAGTGATTTTCGAGGATCCTGTTTGGGGATTGCAGACCTTGAATGGCAAGCTGGCAGAAGACGGTCATTTCATTCCATACGCGCCTGACTTTCAGACGCTGTATGATTTTAGGAAAAGTGGAAGATAGAGGTTTTTATGCATAATGTTATAATTGCGGGAAGTGGACGCGGTTTGTGTTTTGCCATGCTTTTGGCTGGGGTGAATTTCAAGGACACATGCCGTGTGGTCGCAATGGTTGACATCGCCACTGAGCATCATCCTCGCCTGCGCGAACTGCTGGATCAAGCTGGACTAAAGGACACTGATATCTGCACTACCCTTGATGAGGCGCTTGCAAAATATCCAAAGGAAGTGGCGGAGGCAGTGCTGGTGGTGACGCCAAACGGCACGCATGCCGAACTTACAGAGAAGACGCTTGCAGCTGGCAGGCATTTGCTGCTGGAGAAGCCCATTGCCGCGAATTGGGAGGATGCAAGGAGAATACTTCATGCAGCGCAGGCAAGTCAGCGCACCATACAGCTGGGCTTTGTGCTGAGATATTCGCTTTTCTACCAGAAACTGAAGGAACTCTCCAAGTCGCTTGGGCACATAGTGCTGATTCAGTCCAATGAAAGGCTCTCATTCAGCCACAGCTCCGCCTATCGCAGAGGCTGGAGGCGGCATACGGAGGCGACAGGCGGCATGCTCAATGAGAAGTGCTCCCATGACCTGGACATAATCCGCTGGCTGAAGAAGGGACAGGCTAAGCCAGTCAGCGTGTACTCCATTGGCGGGCAGGACCTTTTCCCAGAGCACCCAAATACGCCTCTCCTTTGCGAAAACTGCAAGGACAGCAAATGCGTGTTCAGGCGGGACATTGAGCAGCTCAAGAAAAACATCTATTCAATGAACGCGGACATTGACATCTACCGCAAGTGCATTTACCATACAGACGCCGATGTCATGAGCAACCAGTCCGCCACTATTTTATTTGACGATGGAACACAGGCCATATTCACCATAGTGCTGTATGCTGGCAGCGACGAGCAGCGCGACATCAGAATCCTTGGCACGGAGGGGCAGCTGATCGGCGATTTGAAATACGGGCGGCTGGACTTGCTGCGCTATCGGGAAAACACGCATGAGGTGTTTGAGCTGCCAGGCGGAATGCACGCTGGCGCGGATGCACTGATACTGAAGGACTTCTTCCGCTGCATTGAGGAGCAATGCCAGCCAGAGGCCACCGTCGAGGATGGAGTGCTTGCATCCAGGCTTGCCTTTGCAGCAAACCTGAGCGTCAGGGAAAAGCGCATTGTGCAGTTGGATGAGTTTCCAATTTGATTTTTGTGCGTCTGATGGAGGCAAATAATATGACATCCGATGAAATCAGAATCATGACTGAGCGCCTGATTCCCGTGCCGATGCGACTTGATTTTTGTGAAGGGTCTGTGTATCAGCTAGGGGATGACTGTCGTGTGCGCCTGTGCGTGGCCTCGCCGTCGGGAAATGAAGGCAAGGCAATAGCCGCTTTGTTTCAGTCATATTGGCAGGTGACGCCAGATGTGGTGCTTGAACCGAAGCGAGACGCCGCTGGAATTAGCCCTGAGGCATACGAGATCAAAGTATCGGAGAAGGAGCTTTCCATCACGGCTGGCGACTATGCTGGCTTGCTCAACGCGATGAAGACGCTGCGGCAATTGGCGGAGCCTTGCCGCGGCACGGAGCGGCTTTCTGGATATTTCCTGCTGCAATGTGAAATCAGCGATGCTCCCGCAATGGCGTTTCGCGGCATTCATCTGTGCATTTTTCCTGAAACTCCGCTTTGGGACATTGAAAAGCAGCTCAGGCTTGCCGCCTATCACAAGTTCAACTATGCGGTAATTGAGAGTTGGGGAATATTCCCGTTTGAATCCCATCCCGAATTCTGCTGGGCAGACCGCAAGTTGGACAAGGCAGAGCTGAAGCGCCTTGTTCGCCTGGGCAAGGAGCTTGGCATCACGCTGATTCCGCAGTTCAATCTGCTGGGGCACGCTGCTGCCTCCCGTTCCATTACTGGCAAGCACGCCATACTGGACTACAATCCAGCATTGCAGCCCCTGTTTGAACCTGATGGCTGGACGTGGTGCATCAGCAATCCTGCAGTCCGCCGCATATTGACGGACATTGTGACCGAACTTCACGAATTCTACGAGTGCCCTCCTTTCTTCCACATTGGCTGCGATGAGGCGGACAACATAGGCACCTGCCTGGAATGCCGCCGCCATGCCCTGAAGGAGCTTGTGCGGGAGCATATCATTCATTTCCACGATTTGATGCAACGGCGTGGCGCACGTGTCATCATGTGGCATGACATGCTGCTGGAAAAGGGCGATCCCCGCTGGAAGGGGTATATAGTCTGCGGACTGCCCCACCATCGCCTTAGCCAGCTTTATAAGGAGTTGCCGCGCGACATAGTCATTGCCGACTGGCAATACGGCTATCCAGTTTCCTCGGAAGGTGCGGAGCCTCATTGGCCAACTGTGAACTTCTTCAATGACGAGGGCTTCAAGACTCTGGTCTGCCCATGGCTTGATGAGGCGGGCACAGTTAGCCTTGGAAGACTGGCCGCCGAGAAGAGGTTGTTTGGAATGCTGGAGACAACTTGGCATATCTGCCATGACCGCATTTCTCCTTCCATTTATGGCACTGCGGCCTGTTCGGCCTGGAATCCCGCTGTTCCGAAAAGAACTTCGATTGAACTGCGCCTTTGCATCGCACAGCATATGCGCCAGGTCGGATGGGACATGAAACTCACTGAATACGAGAAGACAGGCTTTTCACAGTTCCAGGTGGATGCTGGACATCATCCGCACCAGGTGAATTGAAGAAAGTTCCCATAGCCACAGCCTACAGTCCACTATTGAGGTGCAATTATGAGATATTAGCCCTTATCCCAGTGGAAAAGGCTTTTGATAGTTTTATATTACCCAAAAGCTATGTTCCCCATG
>JAFZZD010000070.1 GCA_017615955.1 Victivallales bacterium | reverse complement strand
GGGCATGCTGGTTCTGGAAAATGCCGCCCATGCCGCCGAACGCGGTGCAAAGCCGCTGGGCTTTATCGCCGGCTATGGCTCCGCCGCCGATGCCCATCATTTTACCGCTCCTCACCCGGAAGCGCGTGGTCTTGAACACGCTGTGAAGCAAGCGCTGTGCACGGCCCATATCGAATCTCGGGATATTGCCTTCATCAACGCCCCCGGGACTGCAACTCAGGAAAACGACCGCGTCGAGGGGCAATTCTTTGCCAGGCATCTGCCGCACATACCGGTCTGGGGCAGCAAAAGCATCACCGGTCACACGCTTGGAGCAGCCGGAGCGCTGGAAGCCATTTTCTGTCTCATGGCACTGGCGCAAAATGTGGTGCCGCCCACTTGGGGTTTTACCGACATGGACACGGAGATTGGCCTTGTTCCCACGCAGAAATTGACTCCTCTAAGCGGCAACTATACCCTTTCCACCTCGCTCGCCTTTGGCGGAGGCAATGCCGCTCTCGTACTGGCAAGGGGAAAACCATGAGCACCGATTCATTCCGCACTTCCCCCCGTATGCGGGTTTACGGCACAGGCCTTGCCCATTCCCTGGGCAATCTGGAGCAATTTTATCAGGCAGTTGACCACTTCCAGCCCACCCCTGGTATGCAGAATTTCCCTTCTGCGGACACATCCTGCCTCCGGGCTTCCTTTACGGCCAACACGCTGCGGCGCATTCCCCATTATGCCCGCATGGGCCTGGCGGCGGCACTGGACGCACTCAAAGCATTACCCTCTCAGGTTGCGCAAAAAGATGTGGGCCTGGTTATCGCCACCGCCCACGCAGGGCAAAAAAACGGGCTGGACTTCATGGATTCCATCCTCGACAACGGGCCACGTCTCTCCTCGCCCACAGCCTTTTCCCATGCCGTCAACAACATGGGGACAGGACTGATCAGTCTGTATCTGAACCTGCAGGGCCCGTGCTGCACCGTTACCCAGTTTGAACTGTCCTTTGCCGGAGCGCTCCAGGCTGCGGGCGCCCTGCTCTATGGCAATCAGGCTCCTCTGGTTCTTCTGGGCTGCATGGACGAGCTGGACACCCGTTTCACCAAGGTCTGCTCCGCTTATTTGGGAACCGCTCCCCAGACGCGCAGCGAAGGAGCTGCCTTCTTTCTGCTGGGCAAAAGCGATGGCATCCCGCCCGAACTGTCTGTCGATTGGAACGCATCCGTTCCCAACGCCAAACCAACACCTTTACAGTCCAAGGCATACGGCATAACGCCCATTTCCGCCTCGCTGGATACGCTCCTGGCGCTCCATGCTCCTTTCATGCCGCTTCAAAGCATTTCCTGCACCAGCACGGCAACTCATCAACAGGCTGTCATCCATGTACACAGATGATCCACTTTCTCCAAATTCCTTATCTGCCATTCCCCAGCTGGAAGAAAGGGATCTGCTTCTGGTCCTGCAGTCCTTTCTGCATCACCAGAAAGGCAAGTACCGCGCACAACGCCAGCCCTGGCTGTCAAACGGGGATTTTGCCCGCCTCTCCTGGCAGCAGTATGGTTGTCCACCAGAGGAAAGCACCGCCGCATACTCGGCTTTCTGCGCCATGTTCGGCGTGAAGCTGTCCCCTCATGCGTTTCACGCCTCCTTTGAAGAAATTGCCGCAGAAGCATACGAACTCTGGAAACTGCAGGGGCGAAACATCACCTTTCACACATCGGGATCAACTGGCGTACCCAAGGCCTGTACCCACAACGAAGACTTCCTGCGGCAGGAGATGGCAGATTTTCTGCCCCTGCTCACTCGGCTGATTCCACGCAAAAGAGCCTTGATAACCGTTCCCCTGCACCATTTGTTCGGTTTTTCCTTTGGGCTTCTGCTCCCAAAAACGCTGGGTCTTCCCTTTTGTATAGAGGCGCCTCTCCCCACAGCCATTGCCCATCAAATGCGTCCGCACGATCTTGTCGTCGGCATACCCATGCTCTGGGCAAAACTGGCGGAACTGCGTCATTTGCCCTGTACGGACTGTTTGCTCCTTTCCTCCACAGCCCCCCTGCCCGACGCCATCTTTGACAAACTATGTGGCTCAGGTTTTCAGTGCCTGGAAATTTTTGGCTCGTCAGAAACAGGCGCAATGGGATTTCGCCGCCAGGGGCACATGCCCTTTGCCCTCTTTCCACGATTCACAACCGTCATGAATACGGGCACACGCCTCATGCAATGCAAACTCCCCGGCGGTATGTTGTACAGTATGTGTTTTCAGGACGAACATATCTGGCAGGATGACAGGCACTTTACCCCCCAGGGGCGCAAGGACCATGCCGTCCAGGTTGGCGGAGTCAACGTGTACCCCGCCCGTGTGGATAAAGTGTTGGCGACTCATCCCTGCGTGCGGGCTTGCGCCGTGCGCCTGATGCGCCCTGACGAAGGGCAACGG
>JAFZZD010000690.1 GCA_017615955.1 Victivallales bacterium | reverse complement strand
GCATGAGCTGGTGGGGGACGAGCATTTCCAGCAGGAGTTTGTCTCTGGTATGAGCCAGGTCAGGCTCAGCACATCCAGCTGCCAGGTGTACATCGGCATCAAGCCAGGCGAAAAACTGCCATTCATAGGCGATTTGCTTTTCACATCCAACTATCCTGAGTTTGACAGCGAGGCACTCTGCTCCCGAAACATCACCAGCAGGACATACTCGGTGTACTATCCCGAAATACGCCCAGGAACGGACAGGTACAGCATCGTGGCATCCATGAACGCAAAATACCAGGACTGGGCCTCCCTGACCAAGGAGCAGTACAAGGCATCCAAGTCCGCAATGATAGAGGACACACTGGATGCTCTGACGGAATACGTGCCGAACATCCGCAGCATTTGCGACTACACAGAGGCTGCCACGCCAATGACTTTCGGCAGATACACAGGACACCTCAACGGAGCCACATTCGGTACGAAATTCGAGGGACTCAAATACAGCATGGAAATGGGCAAGCAAGTGAAGGGCCTGTTCCACACTGGCTCCGTGGGCATCATCATGTCTGGCTGGCTGGGCGCAGTCAACTACGGCGTGATTGTTGCAAACGAGGCGGACCGCTATCTGCATAGCTAGTGGACAGTGGACAGTGGTCAGTGGACAGTGGGGTACGCCGGGCGAAAAACTTGCGTTTTGAAGGCACAGTCAGCCGCAGCGAAATCGCTGCGGCACAGAACTGACCACAGTCAACATTCCACAGTCCACTAAACATTAAACATTCAACCTAAAACAATGAAGACATTCTCGGAATTACGGTACGGCCTTTTTGTGCATTTTGGGTTATTCAGCCTTCTTGGCAGAGGCGAATGGGTGATGAACAGGGAGCAGTGCACTCCGGCGGAGATGGACGAGGTGGCATCCCGCTTCAATCCAGTGAACTTCGATGCCAATGCGCTGTGCGACCTGGCGGTTGACGGCGGCATGAAGTACATCGTCTTCACCACAATGCACCATGATGGCTTCAGAATGTACGACACGGCACTCAGCCGGCACAACGCGATGAAATGCTGCGGCAGGGACTTTGTCAGGGAAGTGGTGGAGGCTGCCAGGGCACGCGGATTGAAGATTGGACTGTACCACAGCCTAAACAACTGGTACGACCAGCCAGACGCAGTCGCGGCACTGGAAAACAAGGCAGACTACGATACCTTCATAGACCATACATTCCAACGCCTGAAGGAACTGCTCACGCTGTTCAATCCCATTGACATAATGTGGTATGATGGATGGTGGCCCTTCAATTCCCTGCAATGGAAGGCCGAGGAAATGAACCAGGAACTGCGCAAGATACAGCCCCACATCATATTCAATGGCAGAAACGGCTTGCCTGGCGACTTTGGCACACCCGAAAACCACATCACCGCGCCAAATCCATGGCGTCCATGGGAGGCATGCATGACACTGAACGACCACTGGGGTTTCCATCGCAGCGACCATAATTGGAAAAGCCCAAACGAGGTTGTGAAAATGCTGATGCAATGCGCACTTGGACAGGGCAATCTGCTGCTGAATGTGGGACCTGACGGAACTGGCGCAGTTCCGGAGGAAAGCTGTCGCATCATTCGCAAAGTGGGCAAGTGGATACAGGATGGCGGGGACGAACTGCTGCTGCCTGGCATAGAAAAACTGCCCTTCGCGCCTGGTTTGCGTGAAGCGGGCGACCGAGGCGACTGGGATCCAGCAGGGCCATTCTATGCGCGAGGCAATACGCTGTACCAGTTAATGTTCTTCCAGCCAGGAAACAGGCATGTGCTTACTGGACTGGAATGCCAAGTGAAAGAAGTCTCCACCAAAGCGTTTGGCCCATTGCCCTTCAAGCAGGAGAACGGGCGCCTTGAAATCGAACTGCCAGAAGAATTAGGCAAGGCATTTGCTCCAGTTCTGCGTATGGAATGCAGCCAGCCACCATCAATCTACCGTACTGGCGGGCTTCGCGTGCCAAAATGCCCACATCCCCGCTATGATCCACTGCCGCCTGACATAGACTACAATGCCTAGCCCGCAACTTCCCATATTCGAGGCTAAAGAGCGCATTGTGGCGGCACTTGCCAAGCAGGGCACTGCCATAATCACGGCCCCCACTGGCTCAGGCAAATCCACACAGGTGCCCCGCTTCCTGTTGGACTTGACCAAGGAAAGAATACTTGTGTTGCAACCCAGGCGCATTGCAGCCCGCATGCTGGCGGAAAGAGTTGCCAGCGAGATGGGGGAGAATGTGGGCGGCATGGTGGGTTTCCACACACGCTACGAACGGGCATTCTCCAAGGAGACACGCATCCTTTTCCTGACAGAGGGCATACTCACACGAATGCTGGCGGATTCACCTTCCCTGCCAGGCATCGGAGCCGTCATATTCGACGAATACCACGAGCGCAGCCTGAACACTGACCTGGGCCTGGCAATGGCATGGCACAGCAAGAAGACTCTGCGAAATGAACTGCTGATTGTGGTGATGTCAGCCACCATGGAGGCAAAGCCAGTCAGCGAGTTTATGGACAATGCGCCCATCGTCAATTCGCAAGGACGGCTTTTTGACGTGGACATAAGCTATTGCACCCAGGCGGAGAAGATGGAAGGTCCTGCAATTGCGGCGTCAAAGGCATTGCGCAACCTGCTTGCCAGCGGTGCTCAAGGCGATGTGCTTATTTTCATGCCAGGCGGTCGCGAAATCAGGCAGACCATGCAATGCCTGGAGAAAATGCATTTCAATGAGCCGCTGGACATAATGCCCCTATATGGCGACCTTCCGCCAGACGAGCAGCGCCGGGTAATGCAGCCGTCGTCACTGCGCAAGGTGATAGTCGCCACCAACATTGCGGAAACGTCCTTGACCATACCAGGTGTGCGCCATGTCATCGACAGCGGCTATGCCCGCATGGCAAAATATGACAGCATACGCGGCGTGGACGTGCTGGACACAGTGCCCATCGCCATAGACGCGGCGGACCAGCGGGCTGGCCGTGCAGGACGCGAGGCCGCTGGCACCTGCTGCCGCCTGTGGTCCTGGCTTGAGCAAAGCGCAAAATTCTCCAGGACAATTCCAGAGATACACCGAGTGGATTTGGCGGAGGCGGTGCTGGCAATAAATTCCTTTGGCTTCAATGACGCGGCTTCCTTCCCCTGGTTTGAGAAGCCAAATGACAAGGCGCTGCTCACAGCAGTGCGCCTGCTTGAAAGGCTGGGAGCCACCAAGCCAGACAATGGCGGCATCACCGAATTGGGCAGAAAACTGCTGTCCATACCCGCCCATCCACGCCTGGCATTGCTGCTGTGGCTAGGCAGTCAGAGCGGATGCATTAACCTGGCCGCATTGGCAGTTGGTCTTCTAAGCGCCAGGCCCATCATGCTGAATGGAGCCATGCCACGCAGGAGGAAGTCCAGTGCCAATTCTGACTTTCTTGTACTGATTGACACACTGGAAACAGTGCGCAATGCCCGTTTTGCGGCGGATTTCTGCGGAAGTCTTGGTGTGAATCCAGCAGCGGTCAGGGAGGTCTGCCGCATTGCTGATGACTGTCTCTCGTCAGCGAAACGCGCACATTGGCAGACAAATGACGCGCCTCATCCAGAGACTGCTTTCATGCAATGCCTGCTCAGGGTGTTTCCCGACAGACTGGGCCGCCGCATTCCTGGCAAGCCCTTGTGCGAATTGCAGAATGGACGTCATGGCAAGCTGCTGCAGGAAGACGCCATGCCAGACGATGCGCTTTTCATAGCCACTGAAATGAGGGAAGGCCCAAACGGGCAACTGGTGCTGGCCATGACAAGCCAGATTCAGGAGGACTGGCTGCTGGACTTCTTCCCCGATGACTGGAAAGACGTGGACGAGGCATTTTGGGATGAGAACAAGCAGCAGGTGCTGCGCAGGCAGGAATTATACTGCCTAGACTTGCGCCTGGAGGAAAAGACGCGCAATGATCCAGCCCCAGAGAAGGCAGCACAGATACTGGTTGAGTTGCTGGCAAAGGGAAAGCTGCAAATGCCTTATGACACTGCCGCCGCTGACCGCTGGATTGCCAGAACACGATGGGTGGCGGAAATCTTCCCAGAAAGGAACCTGCCCGACTATGCGGACAAGACACCTGCATTCGCAGAACTCTGCTACGGAGAAACCTCGGCAAAGAGCCTGAAGGGAAAAGACTACTTCTCCGCAATCAAGAACATGCTCACCAGGGAGCAGCAGATTTTCGTCGAGAAAATGGCACCCGAAATAATCGTACTCCCAAATGGAAGACGGATGAAAGTGGAATATGCGCCAGGCACAACACCAAAGGGACGCTCACGCATACAGGACTTCTATGATTTGCCAGACAGCCCAAAGGTGGCTGGCGGCAGGGTCAGAATACTGCTGGACATACTGGCGCCAAACAACAGGACCGTACAAATAACTGACGACCTAGCCAACTTCTGGAAAGTGCTTTACCCCAAAATCAAACCAGAACTCTCCAGGCGATATCCACGCCACCTCTGGAAATAAAGGCGCAGTTTTTAACGCAAAGACGCTTTTTATAAACGCAGAGGCGCAGAGACGCAGAGACGCAGAGATTTTTAGATATGCTATGTTGCATTCATAAGCAACATAGTTTTAGGGACAGAGCCAAATTATAATCAGCCTCCAATATTGTTGCCTTTTTGAATACACACGTTATCTTATGGGCAACATTTCTTATCAATGGAGGTCAATTATGCTTCGTGAGCTATTAGGGTCGCAATGCCGAGCAGAAATATTAAAGCATCTTTTTACCAAGGAATGCAAATCCATCCATTTGCGAGAACTTGCTCGCCTGTCCTCATTAAGTGCGCCCGTTCTTCAGCGTGAATTGCGTCAGCTGGCATTATTGGATCTTATCATTGCGCAACGTGATGGAAATCGTGTCAATTACTCCGCAAACACAAAGAATCCCCTTTTTTCACTATTATGCGAGCTAGTGCTGAAAACAGAAGGCGCAGTTGGCATTCTTAAGGAAAGTTTCTCTGACAGTTCAGCGGAAATCATTTTCATATTTGGCTCGACAGCCAATGGGACAGCTCGTGCTGACAGTGACATTGACCTGTTTGTAATTGGAGATTGTGGATTACGCGATGTAGCCAAGCGCACACATACAGCGGCAGAAAAAACAGGAAAGGAGATAAATCCATACGTAATTACCAGAATAGATTTTCAAAATCGCATGAAAAAACATGATCATTTTCTTAATGAAATCTATTCTTCACCCAAAATATTTTTGAAGGGAGATGAAAATGAGCTTGCTGGACTGGCAGAATAACGGATGGCTAAGACCACATAAAACAGATAAACAGGAAATGACCAATCTCCTGGCAATTGTTGACCGTGACATTGCCGATGCAAAAGCAAATGATATTTCTGATGATTGGAGATTTGGCATAGCATATAACGCGGCACTAAAATTGTGTACAATGATGCTTTATGCCCATGGTTTCCGTCCTGAGAACAATCTTGCGCATTACCGCACACTAATGGCAATGGAATTCACCATTGGACCACACAGAAAGGAAGATGCCGTATATTTGGATGCCTGCCGTGTCAAAAGAAATACAGTCGAATACGACAATGTAGGTTGTGCCTCTAAATCAGAAGCCGAAGAACTGCTATCATTCGTCCATGAATTGAGACAGGAAGTACTGGAACTACTAGCTAAAAACTTTCCAGACTTGTGTCCTGATTAGTTTTTCGCAGCACCTCGTTTTTAAAGACTATTCCTTTACCAGCAGTGCTGCGAAAGAGCCGTCGTGTGTTTCGTCTGGCAGAATTGTGCGTGACTGCACCAGGCGGAAATCCTTGTGCCTCTCAAGGAAGGCGTTTACTTGGCCCAGGTTTTCCTCGACCTCGATGCTGCATGTGGAATACACAAGCCTGCCATGTTCGCACAGGGCGTGTGACACATTCTCCAATATGGCGGCCTGCAATTCAAGCAAGCCAGAGAAACTTTCCTTGCTGAGGTTCCAGCGCACATCTGGCTTGCGTCTTATGACTCCTGTGTTGGAACATGGCACGTCCAGCATAATGCCGTCAAAACGTCGTCCGCCAAAATCAGATGTGGCGGCATCGTGGCATTCAAATACCGCATTTGGCAGAACTGACAGGTTTTCCTTGAGGCGTGGCAGTTTTGCAGCTGTCTTGTCCGAGCAGAAAAGCGTGCCTTTTCCCTGCATCATTTCGCCCAAAAGAAGTGCCTTGCCGCCTGGAGCCGCGCATAGATCGGCTATGTTCTCGCCTGGCTTTGGCGCTAGCAGCGAAGGAGCCAGCAGCGTCGCCGTGTCCTGTATGTAGAATTGGGTGCCCTGCCCCATGTAGTCGCTGAGCTGCACATTGCCTTCTGGCTCATACAATTCCGCTTCAAGCGCCCAATCCGGTGCGGGCACTTGCCTCAATCCAGCAGGGATCGTGCCATCTTGGGAAACGGGCCATTTACGCCTGCGCAAAATGGTATGCGCAGGAAGTTGCAGGCATTGCGCAATGCGGGCCGCCTCTTTTTCGCCAAAGTGCGCCACCCATCGTTTGCAAAGGAAGTCCGGCAATTCAAAGCGCACGGGCAATGGCGCCGCAGCAAAAAGCGAAGCCAGCCCGTTTGCCTCCACGTCCCGCAGGATGCCCCGCAACAGGCCGTTGACGTATGAGGCTTCGCTCTGGGAATAGCGGTGCCTGATATAGGAGACTGCCGTGTCCACCACGGCGGCTTGCGGCACGCCATCCATCCAGAGCATCTCCACCATTGCCCACCAGAGGATACGGCGTATGCGCGGGCGGCATTTGCCGCGGCTACGCGTGTCGATAAGCCAATCCATGCCAGCTCGCCGCCGCTGCAAGGTAAGCATAATACGGTGCGACAACTTGTCCTGCGGCGAGGTATCCTGACTAGCCTCCAGCGCTGATACAATAACATCCAGACTTCTGGCAAGCGGCGTTTCAGCGGCGTTATTTGCAGTCTTATCCTTCCGTTGCATTCTCGTCAGGCATGTTTGCCACATTTTCGAAGCGGGTATATGCGGGGAAGAACAGCAAGTCAACGGTGCCAGTGCCACCATTGCGGTTCTTTGCAATGATGACCTCGGCAGGCAGAGGCTTGCCCTCTTCGCCCTCCTTCTGGCTGTACTGCTGTTTTCTGTCTCTATGCAGCAATGCCACCACGTCCGCATCCTGTTCAATTGCGCCTGACTCACGCAGGTTGCTGAGTTTAGGCGTATCGCCCTGCTGTTCCGCCTGGCGGTTCAACTGTGCCAGCACCACCACTGGTATATTGAGTTCCTTGGCCATTGCCTTCAAGGAGCCTGAGATCATGGCCACCTCGTTTTCACGGGAGGCATTGCCCCTGACCTGCCCTTTGATCAGCTGAAGATAGTCAATGAAAATCACCTTGACATCATGGTTCGCCTTCATGCGGCGCGCCTTTGCGCGAAGTTCAAGAATGTCAATGGCTCCAGTATCGTCAATAAGTATTGTTGAGGAACCCAGCTTGTCCACAGTCTCCATTACGATGCGCCATTGGTCATTCGAGAGCTGGTTCTTGCGGAATTCCTTCATGGTCACATTGGTCAGGCTGCAAATGAAACGCAGCACCAGCTGACGCGCAGGCATTTCCAGGCTGAATATGCCCACAGGCACAGGCGGGTCGCTCAATGCTATGTTAAGTGCCATATTCATGGCCAGTGCGGTCTTTCCAATGGAGGGCCGCGCAGCCAGAACGAACAATTCGCCTGGCTTCAAACCCGTGATCAACCTGTCAAAGTCATAGCCTGTACGCAGTCCAAGAACCTCCTGGTCCCCTTTCATCAACTTGTTGAGGTAATCCAGCGCATCGTATGCCAGGCTGCGTATGTCCATAATCTCTTTGGTCTGGTTCATAGAGGTTATGTCGAAAATGCACTGGCCGATGGCATCCAGCACGTCCCGTGCATTGTCCGCCTCATAGCATTTGTCCATTGAAAGGGCGCATGCGCTTATGAGTTTGCGCAATATCGCCTTTTCACGGACGATTTCCACGTAGTGCTCGATATTTGCGGCGGTGGGCACGCTGTCCATAAGCTGGGACAGATATGCCCTGCCCCCCACCTCGTCCAGATGGCCGCCGCGTTCAAGATGGTCCGCCAGCACCACCGGGTCAAGAGCCGCCTCGCTTTTGCCAGGATTCAGTTCCAGCATGGCGTTGAATATGGTCTGGTGTGCGCCGCGGTAGAAGGCACCGTCGAAATTCAATGCGCTCAACGCAAGGGAGGCAGCCTCTGGGGCAATCAGCATTGACCCAAGCACCGCCACTTCGGCCTCCATGCTGTTGGGCATGGTGCGGCTCATTCCCATGTAGTCGGGCATCTGGCCTGTATTGTTATTGTTTTCCATGGAAACAGGCTCTCCGCTTATAGTTCAAAATCCAGGCAGAGGCGGGTTTCGGCGAAGGGACGCACCTTGCCATTGGCAACTGCCACGTGCGCGGGATGAATTGCATAGTCCTTCAGCGCAGCCTCGTCAACGAATGCACTGTCCAGCATAACATCCGCATTGGAGCTGTCCAGGCAAGAGGTCTGCACCTTGATGCTGACCAAGCCTGGCACCACGCCCAAAAGCCCTTCCAATCCATCTTTGATACCTGCCTTGACCGCCTCTTTATCCGCCAAATCCGCCTTCAATTTCCAAAGTATTATGTGCTTTACCATTGTGTACCTCTCTTTGTTTTTGGGGGTTGAAAAACTGTTCGGGAATTTATATAGGCACGCCAATATTGCAAGACGCAAAACCATAAAAGTGGACTGTGGACTGTAGGTTCTGTGCCGCCGCGTTTTTCGCGGCGGTTGGCTGTGCCTTTAAAACGCGG
>JAFZZD010000689.1 GCA_017615955.1 Victivallales bacterium | reverse complement strand
CTGGGAATGACGGCGAAGGCGCCGAGCTGGGCGAAGGCATACAAGTATCCGCCAGAACAATGCGCGACTTTGCTTAAGGCGATAACAGTCCAGGTGGGTCGCACTGGCGTGCTTACCCCCGTTGCCGAGCTTGAGCCAGTTTTCCTGGCTGGCTCGACGATCTCCAGGGCGACCCTCCATAATGAAGATGACATTCTGCGCAAGGACATCAGGATAGGGGACACAGTGCTTATTGAGAAGGCTGGCGATGTCATTCCTGCCGTGGTGTCCGTAGTGGCGGCCAAAAGGGCTCCTGATGCGAAGGTATTCAGTCTATTTGAGCATGTGGGCGGGAAATGCCCCGCCTGCGGAGGTCCCATTGAGAAGGACAGCAAATTCGTGGCCTGGCGCTGCGTCAACCTGTATTGCCCAGCGCAGGCTATGAGGCGCGTGGAGTATTTCGCCGCAAGAAATGCGCTTGATTTGGAATGCCTGGGGCCAAGCGTGGCTTCCGCCCTCATCGAAAAAGGCATAATCAAGGAACCGCTCGATCTGTTTTCCGTGGATTTGGAGACTTTGGCACGCTTGAATCTCGGCACTGAAAGCGAGCCGCGCCTTTTTGGCAGAAATGCCCAGAAGCTCTTCGACGCTTTGGAGCGCAGCCGCAGCAAGCCGCTTTCCGCCTGGCTTCATGCGCTAGGCATACCTGATGTCGGAGCGGCCACGGCAATAGAGCTTGGACGTGTGCACAAGAACCTTGAGGTACTTGCCGATTCGCGCATCTTGAGGGCACTGGCGTGCTTGTGCGACATGGAGGCAGGCGTGCGCTATGACATGTTCAGACCATGCCCATATAGGACGGACGACCTGCCTGGCACCCCAAATGAACTGGCGGAAATCCTTATGCCGCTGGGGCTGATTCGCCAGTCAAAGTCCAGGCAGAAAAAGAACTATGCCACAACCAGCATTGGCCTAAAGACCGCATTCAGCGTACTTGCGTTCTTCTCCAGTGAGATCGGGCGCGGCATTCTTGCGCGTCTTAAGGCGCTTGGCATATCGCCAGAGGGCTCATCGCCTTCGGCTGGCGGCAGCGGCAGACTGGCAGGCCTGACATTTGTGATAACAGGCAGGCTGGAATCCATGGAGCGTGAGGCTGCCTTTGACAGGATACGCGCGGAAGGCGGCTCCATTGGCACTTCCGTCTCAGGCAATACGGACTACCTGGTGGCTGGCCTCGGCAGCGCCGGTACCAGCAAGACGGAAAAGGCCGCCAAGCTGGGCATAAAGGTAATTGACGAGGAGCAGTTTCTACGGATGCTGGAGGCGTGATGCGTTTCAAAAACGAGGCTGATTTGCAGAAATGGCTAGAGCAGGCGCGCTCTGGCGCTCCAAAGGCGGCGATCAAGGCGGCAAGTCCTGAGCCAAGGCAGCTTGATTCAAGTGTGCAAAGGCGCATACTTGGCGTGGACACGGCATTGCGCTGCACTGGCTGGGGCATAATAGATGTGCGCAATGGCATGATGAAGGCAGTTGACTGCGGCGTAATCAAGAACAGCTCCAAGGAGAAAGTCAGCGATTGCCTCCGCCGTCTTTCAATTGGCATGAGGGAGCTGGTTTCCCTTTACAAGCCAGACAGCGCAGTCATGGAGGGCGCGTTCTATTTCCGCAACGTCCACACTGCGCTCATGCTGGGGAGCGCAAGGGGTGCTGT
>JAFZZD010000688.1 GCA_017615955.1 Victivallales bacterium | reverse complement strand
CTATCATTATGGTATCTTTGACATAGGAATATATCATTTATTTTGGCTCTGTTCTAGCAAAGAATTGCTTTTGCCCGTGGCAGTTCGGCCCCTCTGGGGCCGTTGTCTCTAGTTCGGCTCGCATCCCCATGCGCCGCGTTGCGGCGCATGGGGTTATTCAAATTGGGCCGCTCTGCGGCCCTGCTCTCTGGCAAGGCAGGATTTCTATTCAACGCCATACATTGCCTCGGACAGGGCTCCAACGGAGCCCAATTTGAATACCCCGAGCTGCGCAAGGCGCCGCAACGCGGCGAGTGGGGAACGTGCCCATCTAAACTTCACGGCTCCAGCGGGGGCGAACTGCCCATTGCTTAACCATACGGGGAACATAGCATTTTGCAATTTTCAGTTGCTGTAAGACTAAATCAGTCGCCGCTAATGCGCCGTCAACCGCTCTGCCTTTGCGTCTTTCAGATGGCGTGTTTTGCGGTCGAAGTTAAGGCCCGCAATCCAGATGGGAAGACCGCTTGCGCGATATGGCATATCATAGTTCTTTGCACGAACCTGCTCCAGAGCCTCGTCAGCAGAGGCATCCACCTTGAGTTCGAAGATATAAATGCCGCAGGGATGAATGGCGACGATGTCAGCCTGTCCATTGGCTTGCCTGTCCTCTGTCCTGCCCTGTATCGCCTGGGACCACAGCAACGTCAAGAGCACACGCTCGAATGAGCATTCGTGCACATTGGCCTCAAGGGAGCCATACGGAAGAGCCGCATACAGCGAACGCAGCCCAGTGAAGAAAGGTTCCCACTGTCCTTTCAGAAGCTGCACACCCAAGTTTGACACCCAGTATGAGTCCTTGTTGGCAATCACTGAGCTTGTCAGCATGGCAAGATCCTTCCGAACCTCCACATCAGGCACTGTCAAGTTATAGGTTCCTGACAAAGGCTCATAGTCCTTAATGGTCAGATAGCCAGTCTGGAACAGCATGGGCACAGTGCGTAGCGCACGTATGTCCGTCACATCGAAATCCTGCTCCTGCACGTTCTGCACGTTGTCCATGTCCACGCCAAGAAATTCTTCCCGTTTCAGGTAGTTCATGAGCATAGCGGCCTTGCCAGTGGAGGACCAGCATGAGCGGAATACGGGTTCCTGTGTGGACAGATTGACGCCGATTGATACTGGATTATAGACAGTCGTATTTGTATATCGACCAAATCGGTATCCGTTGAACCACAGTTTGAGTTCCTTGCGGTAGTTCTCATCTGAAAGTCCCCTCTTCACGGCGTGGGCCTTCATGTGATTGCCGAAGAACTCATCCAATTCCTCCTCCGTGTAGCCCAGCATGCACGCACACTCGTCTTCAAACGACAAATCCACCAGGTTGGAGAGTGCGGAGAACACCGACATCTTTGTGAACTTGGAGACGCCCGTTATCATGAGGAAGCGTATCTTATCGGTGCGGTCTTTCATCTGGCGGTAGAAGTCCGCCATAATGCCACGCACTTCCTCGGCTTCGTCGCTCTTGGCAAGAAGCTGCGCCACAGGGTCGTCATATTCGTCAATGAGTATGACGACTTTGCGGTTGCCACTGGACAAAGAGTCAATGGCAAACCCAAAATTAGAGGCAGGAGATTCTTCTGCATTATACTGCCCCCCAGCGTCTTTGATGGCATGCGAGACCAGACTGGGGAAATTCTGCTTGAACCCCTCCGCTGTGGATGAGGCGGCGAAGCCCATGTTGAAATAAAGCACGGGGTAGCTCTCCCATGCCCAGTCTGTTTTTGTGATTGCCAGACCATCAAACAACTCCCGTCTCCCCTCAAACAATGCTTTCAGCGTTGATATCATAAGGGACTTTCCAAAGCGCCTGGGACGGGCAATGAAGAAACGTCTGGCATCAAGGCGTGTAATCAGCCGATGGAAATATGCCGTCTTGTCAACGTAAACGCATTGCGTCTTGCGCAATTCTGGAAAGGAACTTGTGTCTATGGCGATAGGTTGCAGCATAAGTGTCTTCCTATGTAATGGGCATCATCATTAATTCATTAGTTGATATTTAGCCAATTCCCTTGAGATTTGGTTTCTGTTTTTGTATCGCAATTACCAGCAATGTCATAAATTAGAGGTAACATAATTAGTCAGATCAGCATTACAAACCCATTTTCTAATTTTGTCGCGCATGGGTGTGCCTTTTACCGCTGGTGGCGGGCTTTGCCAGTTGCCGTAGCGACTGCGAGGACGCCGTTGCACCAAGGACGTGCTTCTCGCAAGGAACGTGCAATGATAGCGGCGTGCAATGGGCATAACCCTTATGACAGGCATGCCGCTAGTGCGACGGCGCGGACGCCGTCGCTACTACATTTCGACGGTGGGGACACCGTCGCTACTACTTACTAGTGGAATCTGATGTAGTCGATGTCGATGTGGCGTTCCTTGCCATCGCGTTTGGGTGTACTGTAGATTTGGAGCACGTCCAGGGACTTTGCCTCTGGCAGTGGAGGCTGGCCTTTCCTCTTGCGTGTGACGGCTCCGTTGCCATCGTTTAGGATGTCGATTGTGCGGACGCGCCAGTCAGTATGCTTTTCGTGGTGGCAGAAGCGCATCCAGTCCCCATGCTTCTTGCCTTCAGCGTCTGTGTATGACCAAGTGATGGTGTGTGACATTGCCTCGTCTGGATTTCTGAAGCGTATGTCGATGAACTGCGCGCCATTGGCCTCGTTCTTCTTCAGTGGCACGGTGTATGTGCCGTAGTCATACCTGAAGTTGTCCTTGGTCAAGGTGTAGTACAGCGTGAGTATGCCGTCCTTGAATTCATATCGTGCACCTTCCTGAACGCGCTTGCCAGGCTTGTCATTGGGCATGGTTTGCACACCTATGTACACTTTCTTGGGTTCCTTGGCGAAATCCTCTGCGAAGGCATCCGCCTTTGAGGAAAGAGTCACGTTTGGCATGTTTGAGAAGTTCCAGAACGAGCCGTAGGTGCAGCTCCAGCAGGAGCTTTCATGGACTTCGCCCACGCCGCTTCTCTTGTTGCGGCACACGTTGATGCCCATAATCCCGTTTTCTGGAATCTCCAGATTCGCAAGTGGAATGGCCATCTCCATTGTGTATCCAGCCTCGCCGCGGACAGTCTTGACCTCCACGCCAGATTCATAGCTCACGTCCAGCTTGCGGTCACCCGCCACATAGTCCAGCACAACGCAATTAAGATTTGCTGTGACATTGAAGAACCTCTTGCCTGCCTTGTTGCCTGGCTTGATGAAGACTTCAATTGAATCGTCGCCATACACGCTGTTGGAATCGTGGGTGGTTGAGGTGAGCTTCTGGTTTTTGGCCTGTGGGTCTGTGGCGTTTATTGCAAAGAAGAGCTTGTCCTTGTTGACGGCCATCTTGAATGTGGTGCCGTATGTGGCTGGGAGTGGAGAATCGTTTTTCTGGAACGAGTAGGATTCCAGTCCTTTCCAGAAGTCATCGTCCAGATTGCCGTCTATGGTTGGCTCGCCTTTCTTGGTGAAGAGGACCACGTCCTTGGAATTGTTTAGTTCCTTGGCGTAGGCCTCGGCGTTTTCGGTGAATGCCTTCAGGTATCCCATGTAGATCCAGTCCAGGCGCTTTGCGTAGATGCTGCCTTCTGGAGCCAGCTTCTTCGCCTCTGCGAAGCAGTCATTGAGTGTCTTGACTATGTTTGCTGGATAGATTTCCTCGTAGATTTCCTTTCCTGTGAATCTGGAGTATGCGTTGTCCCCGCTCTTTTTCACGGTCATGTTTTCCCAGGCGTTTTGCTGCGTTTCGCAGAAGCGCTTCATGGGCGCGGCGGCTGGTCCCCAGAAGTACCTGTAGTACAGCTCCAGCTCCTTGTCCACATCTATTTTTTCGCCTGACATACCCTTGAATGCAAAGTACAGGTTCAGGTGCGTCTGGGGCAGGTCAAAGGTCTGTCCATTGTGGATGTTCTTGGGCAGGTAGGGGAGTCCCCTTCGTGAATTGTTCAGCTCAAGGAATGAGGACTTTACGCTGGGATAGCGGGCGTGCCAGTTGTACATGATGTGGGGCATTGCGTATGGTATGCTGTCGTATGGCATGATGTAATGCCACACCTGAAGGTGATTGGTTTTCTTGCTCCAGGCGTTGATGATGTTGTCGGACTGCTTCTGGTAGTATTCGCATCCCTGGTAGATGATGTATGGATTGATGCAGATCTGCACGGCTATGTTGTCTGGCAAATCGAATTTCGGGGGCAGGTAGTATGATTCGTATGCGATGGTGGAGACCACCTTGTCCGGGTACTTTTTCTTCGCCCATTCGGCTACCTGCTTGACAAAGCCCCACACCAGCGGCGTCATAGAGGCGCGGCCCGCGTTCCTGTCAATGAGTGCCTGGCAGTTCTTGCAGTAGCAGGGCTGTGTGGTGTAGTTGTCGTCTGGCACCATTGTGATGCAGTATTCATTGGGGCGCTTGACCTTCCACAGCTTGCCTTCGGGCTTGTTCTCATACACTGCGTCGATGAAGTCACAGTATGCCTTCACTGTGGCGGGATTCGTGAAGCAGTAGTGTGGATAGCGTGTCCACTGCGCCGTGCCGTCTTTGGAGAAGGATTTGACTATGCCCTTGTTGCGTGTCTTGCCGTCCGCCTCCAATGCGAAGATTTCGTCCTGGTCCTTTGCGAAGAAAGCCAGGTCCTGCATGGAGTGGTTGCCTGCCAGGTCTATCTTGCCGTGGGCACGGAGATGGCGTCCATATTCCAGGGAATCGTTGTTCTCAAAGCCCAGGAACTGATATGGCCACATGCTGCGGCAGTACAGTGGCGGCGTCACTTCGATGGGGAGGCCAGTGACGGTGACTTTGTCCAGCTTGTCAAAGCACTCGCCGAAGGTGCCTGGCGCATACCAGCGCACGCCGAGGAACTTCTCTATGAATGAATAGGTTCCCCAAAGCAGGCCGAACACTGCGTTTTTTCTGGAGATGGGGGAGAAGTCGCAGTCCGCGCCCATGATTGAGATGTCGCCGCCAGGCAGTTCGGTTATGCGGTATGTTTCGTCATCCACATACTTTTCAGCGTTGTAGATGTCCTGCTTGGGCAGTTCACTGTGTGCGCCGATGTAGATTGCCTTTTTGCCAGCGGGCTTTGCCGTGGCGATCTGCATATCCACGTCTGCCACAGACTTCATGTATTTCTGGAGGTGCTTGGCGCAATAGACCGTGGTCTTGGGGGCTTTGTCCTTGGTGACGATAACATAGTCGCTTTTTCCGCCATTGGCGATCTCCAGCGCGAATGTGCCTAGGCATGCCAGTAGAACTGCCAGCAAAAGTTTGAAATTCATTGTGTTTTCTCCTGTGGGGGTATG
>JAFZZD010000687.1 GCA_017615955.1 Victivallales bacterium | reverse complement strand
CTCCATCATGTTTGACCACTACTTTGCAACGTACAAGCTGTCAGGCATCTATGCCGATGAATCCTGTGTCTATGTGGACTGCTACAACACAGACCACGACCATGGCAAACAGTACGGCATGAAGATGGTGGGCCTGGGCAGACTGTTCACTCGTGTGCATGAAAGGGCGCGCAAGGAAGGAAAACACTGCATCATCAATGGCGAAGGCTCGCCAGACTACCTCCTGCAGTTCGAGGAAATGGGTCTCCGAAGCGGACCGGATGCACTGGATGGCACTCCGCTGCTCTACGCCTTCCCTGAAATCAAGTTTTTCCGCGGCGAGGCGAACCACCCCATTGACGGTGTGCCCAACTGGGATGAAGCAATGAGGGAATACCACCTGATAGCCCGTTCGGATGTGCCTGTCTATGCCGGCAACGCCCGCCACTTCATACAGCACCGTGCCCGAATCAGGGACTGGATGTACGACGGCGTGTTCAAGGACAATGTGGGGCTTGAGCCATCCTGCAAAGGCATCATCGCCAAGTATTTCCTGCGCAATGACAAGGAGCATTGCGGCCTTCTTGTGAACATCCGCAACGAGGAAGGCCGTGGCGGTGCCAAGCTGCGTTTCCGCAGGGACATTCTGCCCACCTCGGCTGCGCTGCCCGTGAATGCCCTCGCGTATCTGATGGAGAGCGAGCGCGTCGAGCCCGTCGCTGTGGAAAGCGAGGAGGGATGCTTTGCTGTGGCGGTGCCCACGGAACGCGCATCATCCATCCTGATTCCTGTCCGTATGCCGAAGGCGGAGCTGGTGCGCACGGATGTTATATGGCCGCAGCGCAAGGGGGAAGATGTACTTTGCGTCACGCTGATGAACTTCGGTGAAGAACGTGTTACCGTTCCGCTGGAAATCACAATGCCCAAGGGAATGGCGGTTGAGAATCTGCCGGCCAGCGTCACGCTGCGAGGCGGCGAGTTCAGGCGTATGGAACTACCGATGCTGGGCCGTGAGAGCCTCCAGCAGCTGGACAGCGTCATCCTGGTGGCAAATGGGCTCAAGAAGACAGAATTGGTGGCTCCGGTCATCTGCAATCCCTCCTTTGAGAAGCATTCAGGCAAGACAATGGCGGCGGACAACTGGGGCACGAACCCGCAGTACTACATTCACGCGATGCAGCAGCTTGACCAGTCGCTTTTGGAGAAGGATGCGCTAGGCGGCATTTTGGATGGCAATAAGCCATACAAGGGAAGCTATTCCTTGCGGCTGCCTGGCCGTTCCGCGCCGATGCCATTTCCGGTCACGCTGGCAGGTCCATACGGACGCTTCAACTACCCCAAGGAAACCGCCTTGCTGCCTTGGTATTACAATGCGCAGCAGTTTGTGGTGCTTAAGCCAAACACCAGATACCATCTCTCCTTTGCAGTGCGTTTTGCGAAGGATGACGGCGAGCTGAGGCTCCAGTCCTTCGGATACAGCGAGCGCACTGGCCAGGTGTCATTGACATTCAAGCCAGTCACCTACAAGCCAAGGTCAGGAGACCGTGAGTGGAACGTGAATGAACTGCTGTTCAGCACGCCAGACAAAATCTTCAACTGCACGCAGACGCCTATCGTCTTCGTCAACCTGGGAGCCTCCGACCTCTG
>JAFZZD010000686.1 GCA_017615955.1 Victivallales bacterium | reverse complement strand
CGTTGGATTGTGTTTACATTAGCAGTTTGGCTGCGCCATCCCAGATCTTCATCGCTGCGTCCTGCATAAGTGCTTCTGCCTCCTTGACCTTGTTTGCTTTCAGGAGTGCCCTTGCCTTGTCCTTTGCATTGCGGTATTCGGCCAGAGACTTGTTTTCGTAGTCGAGCCATTCCTGGGGAATATCCGCCTCGCCGGCTTTGTCGCCTTTTTCATCGAAGCGCTTCCAGCTTGCCTGGGTCCATTCCCGGGACAGCATCTTCTCGTGGACTTTGATCGCGCATATTGGAACTGGCACGTAGATTGTGTTTCTGGGCGGTCCCATCGTCACATACGCAGTGGATAGTTGTGCAGGATATTCCCGGTCGATTTCCAGTGTGCAGGCGGAGTTGGTGTACTTGGAGCAGACGCGCCTGTCGATGGGAGAGTCATCCATCTTGTACATGCGGGACATTTCCATGCTGTCCTCAACTGTGAATTTCCCCTTGTTTTGCAGGGTGTTGTTCATGGCGGTTCTCACTTCATATTCCCTGTTGGAGCTGCCGAGGTAGCTCTTGACCGTGCTGCATGCGTAGGCGGCCATGCCTGGATTATGCCATCTGTTGGCGCGGTAGGCATAGCCGTGGTCGAAGAGCTGCGATGTGATGAAATGGGCTGTCATTTCCACGATGTAGGCGGCTTCCTTGTCCATGAAGAAGAAAATGGAGCCGGCGTCCTTGTGGCTGTATTCATTGTTCTTGGCAATGAGCTTCAGCCTTTCCAGAGCCTCGTCAATGGTGCGGCAGTTTGAAAGGATTTCCTTCAGTATGACAGGCGTGGTCTTGGCCTTCTGGTCGCCGCTGTTGTCCGTGCATTTTTCACCGCTGTTCATTACGCTTGCCAGACCAGCCTCGTTCATGCCCATGCATGGCCAGCCGTCGGTCTTGCCTGGCTCGGCGCCGCCAAGACCAATCCACTTGTATTTGGTGTCTTTGGCGCTTATGAGCACCATTATGTCCCGCGCCTTTGCGTCCCTGTTCTTGTGGAGAAGATGCGTGTTGTTCTTGGTCAGGTCGGCGAATGCCAGCCAGCTGGTGCATTCGTGGTCTGGTCCCTGCTTTGCCTCTTCCTTGCCGCACAAATCCTCAAAAGCCTTGTAATAGCGTTCACCGAACATGATGAGGCTGGCCCTGTTGTAGTGGAGCTTGTCCGCATTCGGCTCAAGTCCCTCCTCGCTGACGGCGGCGGTGTTCTTGACGTTCTTCACCACCTCGTCGATGGCCTGGTTCACATGGTCGATCTTCATGCCAGCCCTGAAGGAGCGGAGTTTTCCAATTATGAACGGTGCGTTTGCCAATTCTGGCACATCGCCGCGGAACCGGGCAATCAGCGCCTCCAGTTTCTTGCGGTAGTTTTCCTTTGCCACGTCAAACTCCCTCTTGCCCTGGGCGTTGCTGCATCCCTGGTGCCACAGCACTGCCACAAACCGGCCATTCTTCTTGGCGATGTTGATGCGCTTGATTGCGTCATCGTAGGGGTGCTCGTCTGGATAGCCTTTCTTTTTGAATACTGCGCCTGGCTTCCATACCTCGATTGGCGAGCCGCCAACTGCACATGGAATTATGCCTATGAGACGGTCAGGGTATTTTTCATGAAGTTTCCTGGCGAATGTGCGCCCCAGGCAGGTGCCTGCGGTCACCCGGTCAAAATGCGTCGGCTCCACGGAGGGTATCCATTTGTTTTCCTTGTCCAGCGTATAGACGTTTGGAATTGGGATCTTGTCCTCTGGCTCCACGATGCCACGGCCTGCCATGTTTGACTGCCCCGTCAGGACAATCAACATCATGTCCTTCATTTCAGGCGGCTCTGCAATTGCCATTGCGGCGAAGAACAAAATCAACGAAAGCAAAAAATACTTGATGCGCATGATGATGACTCCTTGTGATTATATGGTGGTAAAACAAATGGGAATTTACAATCCTTATAGAATAAATCAAATGCAGGCGGCAATAATGTGGGGACCCGACTTATGGGACTTATGGGACTTATGGGACTTATGGGACTTATGGGAAATTACATCGCATAAGCCCCAGGAGTGGTGACCGATTACGCGTACATTATTTTCACAATGCCATATTGTAATTTATGGCAACTTTACTAAATTTACGCTTGCGTTTTTTTGTTATAAACCAAATTGACAGGAGTATTGACACAAATGCAAAAAGCTGAGATTCTGATGTTTGTCCTCTATCTTGTGGGGAT
>JAFZZD010000685.1 GCA_017615955.1 Victivallales bacterium | reverse complement strand
GGAACGTGCGTCCTTCAACTGCAATGCTCTCCATGTTAGCCTCCGTCTTACAATGATATTTCCACAAGCGCAAAAGTATGGTGCTTGAGGCTCATGGACAGTTTGCCGTCTTTGAAGCCATTGACCTTGCTGCCGAAGTCCCCCAGCTGCAAGGGCGCACGCCCCTGGTAGATGTGGTTGCGACCGAGCAGTTTGTATAGCAGCTGGTAGTCTGGGTCGTCAGCAGTAAGCAAATCCTTTGCAATGGTTGGCGCGAAGCCAAGCACCTTCGCGTCAAAGACCACGGTGAAGTCCTGGTCCTTGTGCTCCTTGCCTACATGGGATACCACTGCCAGCGCCTTCTTCTGGCCAGGATGCCTGTAGATGCTAACCAATATGTCGTCCGCTCCCTGGACTGCGGCGGGCTTTTTCCAGTAGCCTATGAATTCCGCATCCTTTACGCCAAAGCGCTCGTATTCGCGCACAATCTTGTCAAGAATGCCAAAATGCGTACGATTTTGCGCAGTGATGGTATTGTGCGGCAATGTGGCCGCCAGGAAGGCCTGGCTTATCCTGAAACTGTACAACTGGGCAGGTTCCTTGCCGCCGCCAAACTCGGTTTTGAGCGTATCCGCGGGATTGTACACGCTGTTGGTGAAGCCGAATGGCAGAGAGGAGAGCTCGCTGGCGAACATTGTCAGGTCGTAGCTGTCCAGAATGTCCTTGCCATTGTGGTACAATGTGCTGGAATCCTGGCGTATGTGCTCGCCATTGAAAAGATGGGTGACAAATGTGAAAGACGGCACTTCCACGCAATCCGTGTTGTGCAGTACCACCAGAGGCTCCTTTACGCCAGATTCATAGAGGATCAGCGCAGTCCTGCGGTAGAGTTCCCTCATTGCCAAAATGGGCCAGTGCTCACTGCAGCCGTGCTGCACATTGCTGCAGGGGCCAAACACGCCGAAGTCGTAATAGATGCTGTCCACCTTCGTGCGCTCAACAAAGCGCTTCAGATGATAGCTGTAGAAGTCAAGCGCAGCGGTGCATGGGCAGCACTCGAACAAAGTCACCTTGCGCCCGTCCTGCGTATAGGGCAGGACAAAGCCTGGCGCAACACGCCATTCGTTCTTGTATGCCTTGATTTCGGGATATTCGTCCGAAATGCCCCGTGACGCCATATATGCCGTCAACTTTGTACCCGATGCCTTGCGCCACTTCATCTGCTCGCTGTTGAGGATGATGTCCGTCCAGGTCTCCTCCGTCGGAAAGTCGTTGAATGGATTGACCGAGCCCTTGAAATGGCTGAAGATGGCGAGATAGTTGACAGGTGCGCGTCCAGGGCGGCGCATCATCTGCGTATGGTTGTCCCCCATAATGTCCAACGGGAAGTCGCTGGTATGCTTTTTCACTGGCGTCGCCACATATCCGAACTCGAATTCAAAGGTGCTGCCTTTTTCAAGACTTGTCTTCAGGCGCACTTCGACCACGGCCTTGTCGCCGTCCTTTTCAATTGTCCAGACCTGGTTCTTCGGCCCCGTCCAGCCCTTTTTGCTTTCAGTGAAGAGGCAGATCCCCTGTTCCTCGTCTCCAATCCACATCATTGGATAGAAGCCAAGAGACGTTTTGCCTGGCTTTATGGAGCAGGTTGTCTTTGTACCCCAGGATGAGCCGTTGGCCGCGTGCAGATACTTTGCGTATGCGGCATTCAGCGTGAACCTCAATTTCAGTTCCTTCAGGTCATCCTGGGCCTTCAGCTGGATTTTGCTGTAGGACACGCCATCGTATTCCACAAAGCCAGTGGATTGCACCGTGAAGGCAGAATGCCTGGCGGATGCAATGAAATCCGCCCTGTGCGGCAAGGAGGACTTGACCTGGAAAGTCCCCTGCAATGCCGCCTCGCCATTGGCTATTACCGCTGGCGCTGCCGCAAAGAGTTCCTTGCCCTGCGTCTTGACAGAATTGGGCAAAATTGAGCGTGCATATCCGTAGGTCCGTCCCCACATTGAGAAACTGCTGCCCTTTGTTTCAAGCGGCGTAAACGGTGGCAGTATCACAGTCTGATCATACTTGACTTTCGACCATTCTCCCATGCCTGGGAAAACAAGTTCCTGTGCATAAAACTCCTTGCCAGCCGCATCCGCAAGTTGCAATTTGTAATTTCCCGCTGGTAGTTTCTCGTGGTCAAATGGCACTGTCATCTTGTCGCCTTTGAGTTTGCCTGCCCAGAGTTCCTTGCCTGCCGTGTCGGCCAGTCTCAGGTATTTATCGCCCTGAGAGCCGAAATTGCGCTGGATCTTGTCCGTACGCAATGCCACATCAATTGCATCCTGGAAAAAGCGTGGATTCACCTCCATTATTATGTCGTCCTGCTTGAATGGCACAAGGTTCCTGGCAAATACTTTTCCTTTTCGTGACAATGTGTAGCGCAGCATATCGTATTCGCCTGAACGAAGCGGTACATCCACTTCGACTTCTTTGGATTCGCCTGCCTTCACATTGATTTTCTTGGCGTAAATGGGGGCTGGCATGCAAGAGCCATCCTCCAGCAACATTGCAATCTCGTAAGAAAGTTCTCCAGCGACAGGCGAATACAGCAGCATTTTCTGCTTCAAAGTGCCATTGGCTGGGTTGTTTCTTTCGATAAGCCTGCAAGTAGGCGCGTCATTCACGAATGAGATTTTCGGCGAGTTCTCTTTTATCCAATAACTGCCATCGGGATTCAGCGCAGTAGCGCCAGAGAAATCCGTAATTGTCCAACTGCGGCAGAAATTGAATGGCAAGGGTTCCTGGGGCATTCCCTTAAGTTCAAGGGAGGACCAGGGAATCGCGGCTTCAGCCTGCCAGACCTGGGAGTTGTCTATGAGCATTGCAAGTTTGGACTTGTATTGCCAGGGCGCTGTCCAGTCGCGGTCCTTGCCCTTTCGTTCCGTACTTCCTCCTGCAACATTGCCGCCAAAACGGTAGGCCTCGCCATTTACAAAAAGAAAGAACTCGAATGATTCTGTGCCGAACACCTCTGGCTTGCTCTCTGGCGTGCGAGGCTGTCCCTGGCTTATCGTGTTGTTGGAGGGGAATATGTACTGCATTCCCAAATAGAGGTTCTGGCTATCCGCCGAGATGAGGAAGTATCCATTCGGCGCCTTGAAACTGTCATACTTGCTGTAGAAATTCACCAGGACGGGCAGCGATGCCGCCTGCTTCCAGAATGGCTCGTCCAGTTTGCCATCAATTTCAGGTGCCTTTGCCGTGTTTACAGGAACACTCAGCAGCCCAGGATTGCCTTTTACCGCATTTTCAATGCTGGCTCCTGAAAGTTCGGCGATTTTGGAGGAGGGAAGCCCCTCATCGTAGGTGAGCAGTTCATTGAATAACTGATCGTCCTTGCCAGGCGCCATTGAGCCGTAGCCGTCCTTGTATGGTCCAAGGTGTATCTTGTCTGGTTTTTCTAGCGGAAGCGGAAGTTTTGCGTCCTCCAGCATCAGCCCGTCCAGGTAGAAGCGGACGCGGCCGTCTCCCCAGGCGATGGCCGCGCTGTGCTCCTTGCCAAACTCAATCGGGATTGGCGATTCAAAAATGACTTTGTCGGTGTAATCACCCACATAGAAACGCAGTATTTTGGAATTGCCCCCAATATAGATTGCTGCCCTGTTGCGGGAACGGCAGCGATATGTCATTATGTTGCGCAGTTTTTGCTTTTCATCCAGTTTTGAATTGAGTTTGAAACGCACGATTATCGTGCCTTCGTTTGCCTTTATGAGGCTAGGCGCTGGTACTGCAAGCCCCTGGCTTCCACGCAGAAGCCAGCCATCCTGCGCCTGCGGCACTTCCAACTTCCCCCCAGGCAGATTCAACGTTTTGGCCTCGCCAAATTGCAGATGCAGCGTTTCAGCAGCATAAAGGCATACGACAGACAATAATGACAACAGTAAATACTTGAAAGATCTCATTTGAACTCCACCTTATGTGAAATTACCCTACAAAGGACAAACTGAATTGAAGCGGGCGACCATTACCTACCAGAGCCTTTTTAAAAAACTCTGCGCCTTTGCGTTTTTGCGCCTCTGCGTTAAAGAAAAGGCGCCTCTGCGTTGAAGAAAGGCGCCTTTGCATTGAATGTGGGATTACCACTTGAAGACGTATGGTTTCTGGGAGATGGTCCAGAGCGGATCTTCAAACTTCTTGTTGGCACGCCCCAGCCAGACCTCTGGTATGTCGGATTCCACATGCAGCAGCGCATTCAGCGCGTACATGGTGCAGCGCAGGCCGCAGAACTTGTCCGAATGTCCCTTGCGTCCCAATGCCTCGTGTGGGAAGGCACCGTCCAGACGCTTGTCGTCCGGCGCGTCGAACTGCATATCCAGCAGCTTCTTCAAAGTGAAGTCCCTGGCTGCCAGCATTTCCTTGTCCTTGTAGTATTCGCCCAGGTCGTGGTAGTAGATCAGAGCCTGCGGCACTGCGGAGGGAATTGTGCCCTTCGCGAAGTTGCCGTCCTTGTCCTGGTGCGCCATGAGGAACTTTGCCCACTTGTACGCGCGTTCACGATAGCTTTCCTCGCCGAACAATTCCGCAGCCCGCATGAGAGAGATGTTGCCGAAGTCGTCATTATAGTAGTGCATCTCAAATTCAATGGACTTGTCCTTGCCCGCAATCTGGTATTCGCGCTGCTGGTTAGTGAAGATTTCCTTGCCCAGCACCACGCTATCGTCCTCATGGAAGAATTCATCCCTGTACTGCTGTGCAATGGGGCGCATTCCGCGCTCGATGTAACGCAATTCACGGGTTGCCATGAACAGGTCGTGGAAGAACGCCGCCACACCTGACTGGAACGAGCCTTTTGCGTAGAAGTGGTCCTGGCCATCCATCAGCACCGCCCAGCGTGGCCATCCCTCGAACATGCCATATTCCAGCATCCAGTCGCCGAATATGCGGGCGCGATACAGGTATTCCTTGTCACCTGTCGCCTCTGCCAGGTAAATCAATGCCCACGCCGCGCTAGTGGCGTCCCTGGGGCAGAATTCCATGGACTGGGGCGTGACTTCCCTGAACGCGCCGAAAAACTGCTTCTCGCGGGAGTCCAGCACTTGCAGGCTCATGATGTAATGGCCGCCCTTCTCCGCCGCCTCAAGATATTCCTTCTTGCCAGTACGCTTCCACAATGCCAGCAGACCGCACAGCGAGCAGCCCGTGTCCCAACTGGTGGAATACGGCAACTCCTCGGGATCCGCCACTGCCGCGTCATGCTGCATAAGAAAACGCCCTCTGTTGGCATTCAGCCTGCTCTGGGGCTGGTTAACCAAAAACCACTTGGCTGTCTTTTCCGCAGCCGCTAAAATCTTTTCCGACGATACCATTTCAAATCTCCAATTACTTTCTTTCTATCCACAGATTTACGCAGATTAGCACAGATTCTTTTTCTTGTTTTAATCTGCGTCAATCTGCGTCAATCTGTGGATAAATATTACTTAAGTATCAACTCAACTACGGGAACCTCCACATTTGGCTTGACGACAGGCAGCGTCAGCCACACGCCATTCTTAAGTGTGCTTTCAAGCATGTTGTCGGCATTGAGTTCATCGGAACTGGCGTTGCGCCACTTGATTTCGCTGCCGTCGTTCAACAGCTGGGCATAGCGCAGCTTGCCATCCAAGCCTGGCAGGAATATGGCCTTGAAGGGCCAGTTCATTATGTGCAGGTACAGCCTATTCGTCTCCGCATTGTAGGTATAGCGGCCATCCCTGGGCTCGGGATATTCCGCAGGTGCCATGCCGCAGCCGTAAATCGCCTTGCTGTGATATTTCATCCATTCGGCAAAGGCATCCAGGCAGTTTATCGCCCTGTAGTCCAGATAGCCACGGCTGGTGGGTCCTACGTTCATCAACAGGTTTCCATTGCGAGACACGTGGTTAATCAGCATGTCAATGCACTGCCTGGGCGTCTTCCAGGTCTGCTCGTCTCTGGAATATCCCCAGGAGCCAGAGAATGTCTGGCATCCTTCCCAGGTCACGTGCTTTCCTTTCTCGTCCACCTTGTCAAACAGCGGCGTGTACTGCTCAGGCGTCTCAATGTCACCCGAACCAGGCAGATTCAGCCTGTTGTTAACCAATATGTTCGGCTGCAACTTGCGCACCAGTTTAATCAGCTTTTCGGACTCCCAATCGTCGCAGCTCTTTCCAGGACCAGATGGCAGCATCCTCGGATATGAGAAGTCGAACCAGATGATGTCAATCTTGCCATATTGCGTCAGCAACTCGGTCACCTGGTCACGCATGTATTTGGCATATCTCGTCTGGTTACGCTTCTTGTTCAACTCCTCCCAGTCATCCCTGACCTTGAGGGGATGGTGTCTGTCAATCTTGAAGTCTGGGTGATGCCAGTCCAGCAGCGAATAATAGAAGCCCACATGAAGCCCTTCCGCACGGAACGCATCCACGATTTCCCTCAAAATGTCCTTGCCATAAGGCGTGTTGGTAATCTTGAAGTCGGTGTATTTAGTGTCCCACATGCAGAAGCCCTCATGGTGCTTCGTGGTGATGACAAAATACTTCATGCCCGCTTCCCGCGCCTTCCTGGCCCACTCCCGTGGATTGAACATGTCAGGCTCGAACAAGTCGAAGTATATCTGGTACGACTCATTGTCTATGTGGTCGAAGGAGCGTATCCACTCGTGCTTGGCAAGCATGGAATACAAACCCCAGTGAATGAACATGCCGAAGCGGTCATGTGTGAACCATTTGCTGTCGCCTTTGCCGTAATCCGCCATATTTTTCTCCTGTCTTATTCCTGAATGCCCGCGATCTGGGCGAAAGTCTGCCATTCCACCTGGTCTGACAGCAGGCTGTTGATTCTTGCCACCAGTTTCTCAAAGCCTTCCAGCCCCATCATGGAGCCATCTGAATACAGCGACTGCCAGTGTGTGATCAGCGTGATTGGCTTGCCCTTTTCCAACAAATCCGCTATGAAACCAGACTTGCCGTCCTCGCTGAGCATCTGGTCGATGCCCATTTCCATCAATGCCCGCGCCTCGCGCCTGGGCGTTGGGTTCTGCGTTACCCAGAAGATGTCTTTTGTCACTGCGGGGATGCTAACCACGCGACCCGTCTCCTCACTGTCCTGCATCACCTTCGGCTCCTCCATGCCATCGCTGCTGTGCAGGAAGTAGAAGCACTCCTTCTTTCCCAAGGTCCTGACAAATGCCTGCCCTATGGCCCTGGAGTAGTTCTCCTCGTTGTTTATGCCGCAGTACCAGGGCGACGTGACACCGCTGGGCTTGAAGCCGGCATTGACCAGTATCTCCAGCGCCAGGCTGATGTACTTGGTCATCGTCTCCGCATCCAGGTTGCTGAAATACACATCTTCCAGCACATGCAGGAAATTCCCATTGCGCAAATCGTATGCGCGGAAATGGGTCAGGATCTCCGGCGTAATGGAGAACATGGGCGCGATTTCATTGCGCAGGACCTCCAGACGGCGCTTCAATTCATCATCGGTGAAGCCCACCAGACTTTGATCCAGACGCCCTACGCAGCACGGCATAGGCACTATCGAGTACTTGCCGCGAACGCCGTGCTTCTTGCATACCTGCGCGAAATGCTTCGGAAACACAATCGATGGCTTGAAAGGATGGTCCTCGTTGGGCCTGTG
>JAFZZD010000684.1 GCA_017615955.1 Victivallales bacterium | reverse complement strand
CCGTCTGGATGCCAGGCCAGGCTGTTGACTGATGTCGGAACATTGCGGCGCTGCCCCGCATCATCAAGCAATATGGTGATCTTCGAGACAAAAACCTTGTCAGGAGAATTCTGCTCAATCATATTCTGCGGCATTGCCATTGTGGCAAGCAACAGCAGAAACAATACCATCTGGCATTGCAATGTGCCAGCATATTGAATATCTTTGGCATTATCCGTCATTTGATGCATATTCCGTTTTCCCCGCCCCTCTCCAGCTGAACGTTCAATACCTTATGTCATCAAGACGCAGTTCTGGAGACGGCAGTTTCTCTCCTGCAATCCAGCGGCTGACCAGGCTGGCGGCCTTGTCATAGTCGCCACGCGGTATCCAGTATATGTTCCTCCCGTCACGCTCAAGTTTCCTGAACCAGCCATCCTGCCTCTTGCAGAACTGCCGTATATGCGCCAGCAGCTCATTGCGCATATCAGCCTCTGACAATTTGCCTGCCAGCACTCTTGCCGCAAAGCGATACTCCAGGCCAAGCCATTCCATGCGCTCCAGCGTCAGACCATTCTCGTTCAGGCGTCTGGCTTCGTCAAGCAGCCCGGCCTTCAAACGGGCATCAAGGCGCGCCTCGATTCTGGAATGAAGTTCACCGCGCGTGAAATAGGGCGCAATCACAAGGGCGTCATCCATAAACGGAACAGGTTCCACAGTGCAGCCGTTCAAAGCCAGCTCAAGGGCGCGCACAATGCGACGCGTCTGCGTCTTGTCCGTCCTTTCAAACAAGCGCGGCGAAGCGCTTTTCTCCAGCATCGAGAGAAGTTCCTCAGGGCTTTTCCTCTCCATCTCCTTTCTGAAAGCCATATCAGGCGCACCGCCCTCCTGGTCATACCCGTCAAGCAAGGCCTTTATATAAAGCGGCGTTCCACCGCAGACCAATGGAAGCAGCCCCCTGCCCCATATGTCCTCAAGCGCAGTCTTCGCGAAGCGCAGATACACAAACAGGTTGAAATCCTCAGTCGGCTCAACGACATCTATGAGGTGATACGGAACGGCCTTTCCTCCTGTTGAATATTCCGCCAGATCCTTTCCTGTTCCTATGTCCAGGCCACGGAAAACCTGCCTTGAATCCGCACTGACAATTTCACATCCGAAACACCTGGCCAGCGCCACGGCGAGATGCGTCTTGCCGCTGGCTGTCGGCCCTGTGACCACCAGACAGCGTTTATTTTCCATTATCGCCACCTGGCATGCCTTTGCCTTCATTGCCGATGAGCTCCAAATCCAGCGTAAATGCCTCAGGCTCCTTCTTCACATGCAGCACGCGCTCGGAAATGCTTTTGGGCAAGTCAAGCTGAACTGGCACCTCAATGCCCTTGCTTTCCCTGTCAATCGAGGAAATGTCCATATAGGGCTTGAGCTTCAGTTTCTTTATTTCAGCAAAGGTCTCGGCATCAGTCTCAAATGTCAGATTCACCTCATGGAGCTTGTCATCGACTATTTTCAGACGCTGCGGGGTTGAATGCAGCACGCTTACAGGCAGCTTGCCATCCAGTCTGCACAATTGCATTTGCCTTGCATTCAATGCCTTCGCCTCAATCTTAATGCCTGAATTCACGGGCCCAAGGACGATTTTCACGCCCTTGTCGAAAGGAGCCAGTTCAGCTTCGAAATGCCCGTCCTTGCTGAGTCCCGTGATGTCAATTTCCTCCGTAAAGGCCTGATGTATCTCCGCAAGCTTTGTGGAAGGCCCCTCGATTTGGACAAATTCCGGGGAGGCGCTGAACTGCGGCACCTTGCCGTATGCCATTTTTCCCTTGTGCCTGACTTCCACAGGCACGTTCTTGATGCTGTTCTTGTCTATGAAGAAACTTGTGTTCGACTTGTTTGCGTCAAAGAAAATCTCCGTGAGAATCGGCTTCCTGCTTATCTTG
>JAFZZD010000683.1 GCA_017615955.1 Victivallales bacterium | reverse complement strand
TGGGAAAATACCTGCCCATGCCACGCACCTTGAAACTGAATGATGGACAATCCATCGCAGGCACATTCAACGGGGCATTGGGCTGTATGGCCTCGCCTTTCTCCTGGTCTGGTGCATAAATCTTCAGTCCAGCATACTTGCGCAGGAAATAGAACACTGCAAGTATGCTGCCATTTTCTCCAATGTTTGCGTATGGCTTTGCATCCGCATCGTCATTGCCATACAACTTTATGCTGCGTCCCTTGCAAATCACAGCAAAGCCCTCGGGCATGCCCAAAGTCAGTTCATTTGCCCCGACATAGAATGAAATCGCATCCTTGCTTCCGTTCAACATAATTGGCGCACTGTAGATACGCGCCAGATATGCCTGCAATTCTCCTGCGGCAGCCTGAACTATAGGCGATGCATTGTCAGCAATCTCTATCTTGTAGTTGAGCCTCTCCTCAATCACCTTGCCCCAGCAAAGTACCGAAACAAACAACAAGAACAAAATCTTTTTCATAAAAAACTCCTTTTTAACGCGGGGCTCTTGCCCCGCGCACCCAACAGGCGCCCATATCAATGCGCCCACATCAAATGCTGTTTGCCAATGCCAAGCGGGCCTGTATGGCCTCGTCATGCTCGCCGAACAGGTTCGTCAATATCATGATGAACTTGCCTTCGCCATAGTCCACCCAGAAAGACTGGCCACTGGAGCCAGAATGGTACACGAACTTTGGCGAGAATGAGCGCGGGCGCATAGCATCGTCCAGACTCCATCCAAATGAGCGCGGCTTCTTGCCTTCAGGAGCAAAGTTGCGGAACATCTCCCGCTCCACAATGTCGCTCTTGAACAATCCTTCGCCATGCCTTATCAGCATCCTGGCGTACTTCGCCAAGTCGCCAGCCGTAGTGAAAAGCCCAGCATTCCCCATTGCCTTCGGCTGGAACTTCCGCGCCCACATATCGAAGACGACACGCCTGTCGCTATCCACACAGCGCTTGTGCACGAACAAGCGCGGCACCTGGTCATCACTCGGATAGCCCCAGCAACTGTCATTCATGTCCAGAGGCTCAAACAGATTCTCCTTTGCAAATTGCGCTATGGGCATACCAGATATGCGCTCGACTATAAATGCCAGCATATCATAGCAGGCGCAGGAATAACTGAACTCCTTCCATGGCAGCATCACCGCAGGCGAATTGAATATGTGACGCAGCAACTCATCCGCAGGCGCATTTACGGGATAGTCCTGCTCAATGCCAGTGTAATGCGCGGCCATTGCCCTTACGCTGACAGGTGCCAGCAACTTGCCGTGGAAGTCAGGCAGATATTCCGTGAAGGGCGCATCCAAATCCAGAAGTCCCCTTTCCGCCAGCAGCAAAGCGCAGGTCGCAGTGCAAACAGGCTTTGTCACGCTGGACACATCGAATACCGTGTCCAATGCCATTTTCCTGCCAGACACGCGGTCCGCAATTCCAATCGCCTGCTGCAACGTGTCTTCCTTATCTGTGCCAGCCCAGACCACTGCACCATCAAATATGCCCTTCGCAATGAAGGATGCCGCCAATTGCAAATCCATTGTTTTTCCTGTGTAATTAAGCCGTTGGTAGATAAATGGTTATCTCGCATCCCTCGCCAGGCGCCGTCTTTATGTTAATCCAGCCCTTGTGGTGCGAGACACAGCCATACACT
>JAFZZD010000682.1 GCA_017615955.1 Victivallales bacterium | reverse complement strand
TCTGCGCCTCTGCGTTAAAGGCCTCTGCGTTAAAGGCCTCTGCGCCTTATTTACCGGCTTCGGCGTATGCCTTGTGCCAGATGGGGCCGACAAAGCCGTTCAGGGGGAATGACTTCTTCAATCCTTCGTTGACAAAGTCGGTTGCGGTCTGGAACGCCTCCAGCACCTTTGCCTTCTTCGCCAGTTCGGCAGTGACGCATGCAGAGAAGGAGCATCCTGCGCCGTGGGTCCACTTCGTGCGGACCTTGTCCAACTCGTACTTGTAAAGTGCCTTTCCATCGAACAGCACATTTATTGCCTTGCCCTTGAAGACACGGGCCGCCTTGATGATGACGTTCTTTGCGCCCAGGGCCTGGATTTTGATTGCTGCCTCGAAAACATCGTCCAGCGTCTTGATTTCAGGGACGCCAGCAAGCTGCTCGGCCTCGAATGTATTCGGGGTAACGACCTCCGCCACAGGCAGCAGATACTTGATCATGGCTGCCGTGTTCTCAGGAAACAAGGGCTGCCCTGCCCCCTTGCAGACCATGACTGGGTCGATTACAATGTGCTTCACGCAGCATTTCTTCAGCATAAGACCCACCTGCTTGATTATGTCAGCAGTGGGGAGCATGCCCGTCTTCAGCGCATCCACGCCGTTGATGCCATCCAGAATGGTCTTGATTTGAGTCTGTATCATTTCCATGTCCACCGGCTTCACGATATGATGCCAGGTTGCAGGCTCCATTGCCACAAGGCAAGTCACTGCAGTCATTCCATAGACGCCGCGTTCCTGGAATGTCTTGATATCCGCTTGCAGTCCTGCGCCACCCGAGCAATCAGACCCAGCAATTGTCAACACCTTTTTTGGTCTGTTAGCCATAGTAAACATCTCCTAGATTTTAATGTTAATTAACAGTAAAGGCACAAATGTGCCCTGAAAATTGAGCGTGAATATATTGGCTTCCCCGATATTTTCCATACAGGACAAGGAAAATTTCCAAATAGGCGAGCCAATTCAATTTGGCACTACGCAAAGCGTTGCGCGAAGTATTGCCTGATGACTTGCGCCAGACTGGGATATTTGGCAATTTCGCGGTCTCCAAGTATCACCAGGCTTTGGATTTTCCCGTTACGGTATGCACGCTCCGCCCGGTTCAGGCAGCGCAGCATCAATTCGCCGCCGTATTCGAGGTCAGAAAGACCTATATCCTGCATGAAGACGCCCAGCATTATCTTTTTCCCTGGAAATCTCACCCTGCACTTCTCGATGATCATGTCGAATTCGGCCAGTTCGCTCTTACGGTCAATCCACAGATTTACCGCATCAATGCAATCTGCCACGCGCGGTATATTGCTGTTATCCAGTTCACGGGCATAGACAACACCATAGAGATCCAGCGCCTGGTTATGCTTTTTTATGGCAGTGTGCACTTCCTGGATGTCCCTGACTGAATAGTTTCTGCCCAGGTAAGACACCAGGTCATCGGCAATGCCACCGATGATGTTTGTATATTTCAAGGAGAGCATACTCAGCCTTTCAGCGCATTGGACATCGCTTTCCTGCTGTCCACCGCTGCGGGCCGTCCTGGTGACCTGGCATATAAGCCGCTTGCAGCGCTGGTGCAGTTCCAATGCATCCTCATCCAACGGACCGTAAACATACACGGCATTTTCAGCACCAAAGTATTCCATTCCGCGGATAGACGTGTCAGGAGCCATACTGCCTCCCCATAGCGGAGTAGGTCCACCCCATACAAACACATCTTCGCGTCTGAAGTGTTCAGGTCCAGCTGCCTCCATGCGATCCTGCTCGTCCATGATTTTGACGAGCAACTCGTCCATCTGCCTGCTTGGTTCGCCCATAAGCGCCAGATATTCCGAATCGTGCTTTGCAGCAAAGGAATATCCTGTCATAGCCGTCCTGGCATAAAGGTTTCGTGCGAGCATCTGGTCTTCAAGACTTTGCTTTTGCCTGAAAAGCCCGCAAAGGTCAATTGCATTGTTCATAACGCCTCCATAATGTATTTTGCAAACGGTGGACAATATAAATTGCGGTCATAGTGCGTCAAGACATTCCATGACAGCCTTTTTTTATTGGTAATTGAGGGAAGACAATTATATTAGCCAAACTTCTGGAAACTACTCATGACACTCGACTCATCAAGGGCGAACTATGGCACTCAAATGCTTCAATGACCGCAGGGACTGGTTCTTCAAGGCAAAATACGGAATGTTCGTGCATTTCGGGATATACACCATATTCGAGAAGCAGGAACAGGTATTATGGCGCTGGGGAATGGACTACGACGAATACGACCAGGCAATCCCCTTGTTCAATCCAAAGAAATATTCGCCCAAGGAATGGCTTGACCTGGCGGAAAAATGCGGCATGCGCTATGTCGTCATTACAGCCAAGCACCATGACGGCTTCTGTATGTGGGACACAAAGTACACTGACTACAATGTGATGCACACTCCATACGGCAAGGACATTGTCAAGATGCTGGCGGACGAGTGCCACAGGCGCAACTTCCCGCTTGTCATTTACTACTCTGTCGTGGACTGGCATAGGCCAGACTATCCAAACCTGGGGCGCTCACATGAAATCAAGACAGATCCCAAATTCCACAATGTGAAGACATACCTGAAATATGTGGAGAACCAGATTGCCGAACTCTGCACGAGCTACGGCAGAATTGACGGCTTCTGGTGGGACATGAATGTGGCATATTCCACCAGGGTACGCCGCATAAACAACTTGATACGCAAACTCCAGCCCACAGCTGTCATAAACAACCGCGGCTTCGACGAAGGCGACTTTTCCACGCCTGAACGCACTTTCTCCAAAAACGAGCGAAGGTTCTTCACCAGTCCAACAGAGGCTTGCGAGGCAATTGGCAGAGGCAGCTGGGCATACCGCAAGGAAGAGGACTACATCTCGCTATTTGCACTGGAAGCGCATATAGCCTCCTATATGGCAATGGGCGCCAACTTTCTGCTGGGCGTTGCGCCTCGCAAGGATGGATGCCTCTCCCCACAGTCACAGGACTATATGAAAAAGGTGGGACTTTGGTATGGCAAAGTGGAAAAGGCATTGAAGGCAACGCCTGTAGTCGTCAAGGACGTGCCATACGTGACAACTGGAGACCAGCATACGATATACCTTTTCATCCTTGACCCGCTGCGCTACGCGACACTGCAACTTCCGCAAATGGACATACGGGAGGCCAGACTGCTAAACGACGGGCGCAAACTGCCTCTGACAAGCCAGCCACTGGTGTATGTCAAGGGAATTGCCGACAGACCAGTATCAAGGATACGCGAAATCCCAATAAACGAATACCCCAACGAGGTGCTTGTGCTGCAACTGAAAGGGAACTTCAACATTAAGGAAAGCCTGACAAAACTGACAAAGTCCCAATCATGGTTCTTCCACCAATCAAGCAAAACCAAAGAGTAATATCGCCACTGCCTTATGACTGTTCCTTACAATCCTTAAAGCTGAGACGCAGAGCATATTCCCAGGATGCACGGCTTCAATTGGTGACACATTTGGAAAATCAAGAAAAATCCATGCATCTCCGAGTTAAATATTGCACTTGAATACAATCACTGGCTTGTCTTCTTCAGCGACAGTGATTCTTGCATTATCCCCAGTGGCCACGTTCAGCGTGGCACTCCATAGTTTTTCGGGGCACAAGCCATCAAGGGGATACATAAGCCCCTCTGAATATATATGGGTATCGCGCCTCAATGCGAAAAGGGATATTTCCTGCCCCTTGACTGTGGGAAATACCGCATGTCCAAATACCACGAAGAACTCGCCTTCGTCCGTGACCATGCGTATTGAGGGCATCTGCTCGGCAAAGTCGGCCAGCAATGCAATGTTGCCTATGGTGTGGTCTTCCCGTTTGCCGGTGGCACCTAATATGACAATATCCTTCCAGCCTTGCTCCAGGCAGTACCTGAATGCCTTGCACAGGTCGTTGGTCTCCTGTTCGGCAATGTGATGCACCCTGCCCTGGTATTTTCGGCAAAGTTCCTGGGGAAAACTGTCCAAATCCCCGATGATGACATCTGGTTCGCCGCCTCTGGCGATATACTCCAGCGCCGCACCGTCGCAACACACCACCTTCTCTGCATTGGCCAGCAGCTTCAGCGGCTCCGCGCCAGTGGGATACGTTCCATTTGCCAGTATGACAATCATTCCACCCGCGTCAATTCAAAATAAAGGTCCTTACCCGCCAGGGGGTGGTTGCAGTCCACCAGCACGTATTCTTCATTGATTTCAACGATGGTGCCAGGCGAAGGTTCATCTCCGTCCTGCGCCAATTCCACCGTCATGCCGATTTCTGGGTCGCAGTCCAGCTGAAGCATTTCCATAGGCACCTCGAAGAACAGGTCGCCCTGCACTGGACCAAATGCCTGGCTGGGCTTGAGATGCAGATTCCTGCTCTCGCCTGGCTTCATTGCAAGATACGCCTTCTCCAACGCGGGAAGCACATCCTGGTTCCCCGCGAAAATCTCCACGGGTTCCCCATTCCTTGTAGTTTCCAGCTCATTGCCTTCGCTGTCCCTGCAAGTGTAATGCACCAGCATTCTGCTTCCACGCGTCTTCATCTGTCAGCCGCCTCCCCATTTGCGAAGGTGCTTCTTGCGTATCCTGATGTTCTCGGGAGTGACTTCCACCAGCTCGTCGTCATTTATGAACGCAATGCAATCCTCCAAAGTCATCTTCCGGGGCGGAGTCAATGCAATAGCCTCGTCAGAGCCGGCTGCCCTTATGTTGGTCAGCTTCTTAGCCTTGGCAGGATTCACGATAAGATCCTCTGGACGGCAATGCTCGCCAATCACCTGCCCGGCATAGATGTCAATGCCAGGACCGATGAAAAGCGTTCCACGCTCCTGCAAGTTGAACAATGCATAGCCCACGGACTTGCATGTCTCCATGCACACCATCGCGCCGCGCAGTCTGTGCTTGATTTCGCCTGCGTAAGGCTTGTATCCATGGAAAATGTAGTTCATAACACCAAGACCCTTGGTGTCGGTCAGGAATTCCGACCTGTATCCCAAAAGGCCACGTGTTGGAACGATATAGACCAGACGCGTCATGCCGTTGTTGGAGGACATGGACTGGATGATGCCCTTGCGCAGCCCCAGTTTCTCCATAACTGGTCCCACGTATGCGTCATCCACGTCCAGCGTCAATTCCTCGTAGGGTTCCAGCACGGTGTCGCCCTCGTTCTTGAATATGACCTGGGGACTGGTCACCTGGAATTCATAGCCGCCGCGCCTCATTTCCTCAATCAGGATGGACAGATGCAGCTCGCCGCGGCCCTGAACGCAGAAACCAAGCCCCTCTCCCAGCGGCGTCACATGCAATGCCACGTCCGACATGGTCTCGCGGTGCAAGCGCTCCTCCAGATGTCTGGATGTTACAAACTTGCCCTCCCTGCCCGCAAATGGCGAGTCATTCGGAATGAAGTTCATTGAGATGACAGGCTGGTCAATCTCCATTGGAGGCAACGGACGCGGATTTTCAGGGTCGGTATATGTGCAGCCGACCGTGACCTCGTCCATGCCAGAGATTGCCACGATGTCGCCGCAGCAGGCGGAGGTCACAGCAACCTTCTGGTTCACCTCGAAGCGGAACACATTGGTGATGCGGGCGGGCTTGATGCTGCCGTCTGTCATCGCCACAACGATTTCCTTGTTGATGTTCAGCGTGCCACCAGTGATCTTGCCAATGCCAAGTCTTCCCAGATAAGGGGAATAGTCCAGGGAACTGACCATTACCTGCAATGGGTCGTCTGGCGAGCCAGGCGGCGGCGGTATGCGCTTGATGATCAACTCGCACAATGGTGCCAGGTCCTTTTTCTCGTCATCCAGTTCATTCACGGCATAGCCGTCTCTGCCGGAAGCGAACACAACTGGGAAATCCAAGAGTTCACTGGGAGCGTCCAGCCTGACGAACAGGTCGAACACATCGTCAATCGCCTTGTATGGAGCGGCAGCGGGCTTGTCAATCTTGTTGATGACAACGATTATGGGCAGATTCAGGGAAAGCGCCTTCTTCAAAACAAAGAATGTCTGCGGCATTGGACCTTCCTGCGCATCCACAAGAAGCAACGCGCCATCCGCCATTTTCAGGACTCGCTCCACCTGACCGCCAAAGTCGGCATGTCCAGGAGTGTCAATGATGTTGATGCGATAATCCTTGTAGCAAAAGGAGCCGTTTTTGGAAGTGATGGTGATCCCTCGCTCCCGTTCCAGGTCATTGGAGTCCATCAGGCGTTCCGCCACCTTCTGGTTGTCACGGAAGCTGCCGCTGAATTTGAACAACTGGTCCACCAGCGTGGTCTTGCCGTGGTCCACGTGTGCAATAATGGCAATATTGCGTATCTTACTTTGTTCCATCGTAGGTTATAATGCTAATTCCCCCATGCAGGCCAGCGCGGCTCTAACCCGCGTCAGCCTGCGTTGATCTGCGTCAATCTGCGTCAATCTGTGGATTGTTATTTCTTTGGCTTTTCTGCGGAGGCTCCAATGCGCAGGCGCAGTGCATTCAGCTTGATGAAGCCAGTGGCATCCGCCTGGTTGTAAACGCTGTCCTTCTCGAAGGTGACGATCTCAGGATCATACAGCGTGTAAGGCGAGCGGCGGCCTGAAATGAAGCAGTTGCCCTTGTACAGCTTCAGACGCACTTCGCCAGTCACATTCTCCTGGCTCTTGGTAATGGCTGCCTGCAGGAATTCACGCTCTGGCGAGAACCAGTAGCCATTGTAAACCAGGTCGGCATACTTTGGCATGATCTGGTCGCGTATGCTCATGACTTCCCTGTCCATGCAGATGGATTCCAATGCACGGTGTGCGTGGAAGAGGATTGTGCCGCCAGGAGTCTCATAGACGCCGCGGTCCTTCATGCCTGTGTAGCGTGTCTCCACGATGTCAATGCGCCCGATTGCATGCTTGCCGCCCAGCCTGTTCAGCTCGCGCATGAGGTTTGCAGGAGAAAGCTTCTTGCCGTTAATGCTCACGGGGATGCCCTTCTTGAAGCCGAGCACGATGTATTCTGGCTGGTCAGGTGCCTTTTCCACAGGAACTGTCAGCACATGGCATTCCTCTGGAGCCTCCTGCCATGGATCCTCCAGCGCATAGCCTTCAAAGCTGATGTGCAGCAGGTTGCGGTCCATTGAATATGGCTTGGATGCATGGATTGTGATCGGAATCTTGCGGGACTTCGCATAGTTCACCAGGTCGGTACGGGACTTGAATGTCCAGTCAGGGCTGCGCCATGGGGCGATGATCTTGATGGAGGGATTCAAGGCGTAGGCGCTCAACTCGAAGCGAACCTGGTCATTGCCCTTGCCTGTGGCGCCGTGGCAGATGTACTCGGCTTTCTCGGCCTTTGCCACCTCGACAAGGCGCTTGGCGATAAGAGGACGCGCAATGGACGTGCCCAGAAGATACATGTTCTCATATATGGCGTTCGCCTGGAACATGGGGAAGATGTAGTCGCGTGCAAAGTCCTCTGTCAAATCCTCCACGTATGACTTGATGGCGCCAGTTCCCTTGGCCTTTTCGTCCAGTCCGTCCAGCTCCTCTTCCTGACCCACGTTGGCGCAGTAGGTGATGACCTCGGCATTGTACTGCTCCTGCAACCACTTCAAAATGCAGGACGTGTCCAGGCCACCCGAATAAGCAAGTACTACCCTCATCTTCTTCTTCATTAGAGATGACTCCTTCTGATTTGTTCCAATTTTAACAACGCGCCGCATTCGTCCAGAATGCAACGTCGTCAACACATTTACAAACAAGCGCGGTAATATGGTGTTTTTTCCCCGATTTTCAAGCAGAAAACAGGCAATTTGATGTATGCACAACGTCAGAGACACAGTCCCGCTATGCCAGCAAGGATCATGACCATGCCCAGGATCTGCAGCGGCGTGCGCTTTTCACGCAGCAGCGCCAGTGAATACAGGTCGAATGACACGATGCTGGAGGCGACCGTTATCGGATACGCAATGGCCCCCACGCCAGCCGCCGCCAGCCTGTTCATGCCTGGATACAACAGGAATGCGGAAGTGAGTATTTCCGTGGACTGAAGCAGGACTATGCATATCCACATGTCCAGGCTGAGAAAGCTGCCTTTGATGACTGACGGCAGCTTTTTGCCTTGTTCAACAAGTGTCTGGATGATTGTGCCAGAACCCAGCCCCATTGAGAAATATGCGGTGCGCCAGATGCCTGAAACCCCTTCCGCCTCTGGGAAATAGGAAGGCAGGTTGGCCAATATCTGTGTGCAGCCAGTCACCATCATCGCGATGAAGGCCAGCATCTTCCACCTGCCAGTCACGTTGTTGCTTTTGCCAATGCTGTACAGCACCAAGGCGCCAATTATTAAGAGCACGCCTACTACATTCCAGACAACGCACCTGGCGTGGAAGCATGCTACGCCAAATACAAACGGAAACACGAACGCACTTTGTATAAGGCTCCATATTATGCAATTCGGCCCACGTTCCATGGCCTTTGACATCAGGAACAGCTGGAAGAAATTCAGTATGCCGCACAAGTACAGCGCAACAAATGTTATCCAATGCGGCAAAGGCGGCACATCCTTCGGAAAACCTGTGAGCAGCCCGGCGGAAACACACACCGCTATGGCCGCCAGCGCACTGTAGAACAGCATGATGGGCACATTGACCTTGCGCTTTGGCGCCCATCCCATGACCATGCCGTATATGGTCCACCCCGCACCGACTATCGCCATGTAAATGATGCCACGAAACATAACTCCTGCAACCAACTATTAAAGACATTGAAAAAGCCCATGCCTCGTACTGAAGCATGGGCTGGATATTGGCATCTCCAACCAGAGTCGAACTGGTGTTGACGGGATGAGAACCCGTTGTCCTAGGCCACTAGACGATGGAGACTTGTTTCAAAAAACGGCGATACTATACAGGCAATTCCTCTTTATGCAAACCGCCAGGTCGCATTTTCACAG
>JAFZZD010000681.1 GCA_017615955.1 Victivallales bacterium | reverse complement strand
TTTAGTGTTTTCAAAAAACATATTATGTCTCAAAAACATTATCATCTCTGCGTCTTTGTGTCTCTGCGCCTCTGCGTTAAAATCTCTGCGCCTTCGCGTCTTTGCGCCTCTGCGTTAAAATCTCTGCGCCTCTGCGTTAAAATCTCTGCGCCTCTGCGTTTAGACACGCAACTCGGCGTTGACAACATCTGTGCTGGCGTTGGCCAGCAAGGGGCGCACATTCTCCGCCAGGAATTCACGCACTTGCTGCGGTGCCCTGCCCACATAGCGGCTGGCATCCAGGGATGCCCCAAGCGTGTCCGCAATTGCGGCAAATGCTGCGTCGCCCTTGAGACGCTGCAACAGATCGTTGTCCCCGCCTTCAGCCTTGACGCGCTGCGCAGCGGCCTGGGAATGCACCCGAATGCGCTCATGCAGTTCCTGCCTGTCACCGCCTGCCTTGACTGCATCCATCATTATGTTCTCTGTCGCCATGAACGGCAGTTCCTCGTTCAGGTGCTTCTCAATCACCTTCGGATACACCACAAGACCAGAGGACACGTTGGCGAAAATATCCAGGATTGCATCCACTGCCAGAAAACTCTCCGCCACGGCGAGACGCCTGTTCGCCGAATCGTCCAACGTGCGTTCAAGCCACTGTGTTGCGGATGTGATGGCAGGATTCAGGGAACTTGTTATGACAAAGCGCGCCAGAGAACCAATGCGCTCCGAACGCATAGGATTCCGCTTGTATGCCATGGCGGACGAACCAATCTGGCTCTTTTCAAAGGGTTCCTCAATCTCCTTCTTATGCTGAAGCAAACGAATGTCGTTGGAGAACTTTGCGGCAGACTGGGCTATGCCGGAAAGCACGTTCAGCGCACGGCTGTCCACCTTCCTGGAATAGGTCTGCCCCGAAACGGGATAGCAGCCTGAAAAGCCAGTCTTTTCTGCGATTTTCTGGTCCAGCTGGCGGCATTTAGCATGGTCGCCGTTGAACAGCTCCAGGAAACTTGCCTGCGTGCCAGTGGTGCCCTTGGAACCCAGCAGCTTCAATGTGGAAAGGAAATGGTCTATGTCCTCGATATCCAGCAGCAGTTCGTTCATCCAGAGGCAGGCCCTCTTGCCCACGGTGGTTGGCTGGGCAGGCTGGAAATGGGTGAACGCCAGCGTGGGCATGTCGGCATACTTTTCTGCGAAGTCCGCCAGTTTCGCCAGGACGGACAGCACCTTGCCGCGCAGCAGCTCCATTGCCTGGCGCATGATGATGATGTCGGTATTGTCCCCCACATAGCAGGATGTGGCGCCCAGGTGTATGATGGGCTTCGCATTGGGGCACTGCACACCGTAGGCATATACATGGGACATAACATCGTGGCGCACCTTGCGTTCCTGCTCCTCAGCCACCTGGAAGTTGATGTCGTCCTGGTGCTGCTTCATTTCGTCTATCTGCTCCTGGGTAATGTCCAGCCCCAGTTCCTTTTCCGCCTCCGCCAGAACTATCCACAATTTCCGCCAAGTGCGGAACTTGTTTGTGGCGGAGAATATGTGCTGCATTTCGGGGCTTGCGTACCGCGTTGAAAACGGGCTTTCAAAAACATCGTAGTTTGACATTGTGGTTCCTTCTTGTTTTACATTGGAAATTTAATTGCGCTAATTTAAGTCAATGGATAATATTTTCAATTGCAAAACCCATGCACCGCACTATATTCCCCGCATTTTTGGGAGTTATACAACTTGTACAAATCAATTCGGAGGCATTTCAATGTTTAAAATGGGTTGCGTCAAGGTGGACATCACACCTAAGTTTCCAGTTTTCCTGCGTGGCTACGGTGCTCGCAACTGCCTGTCCAACGGAATAGAGGAACGCCTTGAAGCTGGTATCATGGTCTTCAAGGAAGGCAACAAAAAGCAGCTGCTTATAACCGTTGACAACACAGGTATCAACATCGCGCAGTGCAATAGAATATACGCGGACCTGAAAGCGGCCACTGGATATGACGGCAAAAACACATTCCTGTGCAGTTCACATACTCACTTTGCCCCTGGCTTTGAGCCTTACACCGTTACATTCCCTGGTGGCGACATTCCACTTGGCCAATACCCGGCAGAGCCAAAATACTACAAGTTCTGGATCAAGCAGGTTGTGGAAGGCATCGCACAGGCCGAGGCAAACATGGAGGAAGTGGAGATTGAGGAGGCTGTCATCCCCGTGTCATCCGTGTCCTTCAACCGCAGGACCGTGGTCAAGGAGACAGGCAAAGTCGAAACCAACTACATTTGGCCAACTGCAAAGATTGACAGATATGACATCCAGCCAGTGGACACGGAATTCAATGTATGGCGCTTCAAGGCGGGCGATGCAATCAAGGCTATCGTTGGCCGCTTCAGCTGCCATCCCGTCACCGGCGGGCAGAACTTCTATGGCGTTTCTGCAGACTATCCGGGATATTTCCAGAAGTACATAAAGGAATTCTTCGGCTGCCCTGGCTTCTTCATACTGGGCGCGGCTGGCGATGTGGTGCCTATGCAGAGAAACGGCACGGCACGCAAGGACATCGGAATGATCCTGGCCTCGGCAGTGCGCCTGGCGGAACGCAAGTTCCAAAAGGCCGGCAAGCCAAATGTGGATTTCACAACAGTCAATGTGCCGCTGAAGCTGCGCGTCAAATGCAACCGCAAAAAGGCGGATGCATTGTGGAACGCCGCACTTGAAAAGGCAAAAGGCGAAAAGGAATATGACGAGAACCTGGGATGGATCTCATACAAATACAACTTTGTAAAGATGTATCCCAGCGATGACGTGGAAGTGCCATTGCGCCTCATGCGCCTGGGCACAAAGGTCCTGGTGGGAATGCCATTCGAGGTGCTTACCGCCATCGGCGTGAAGCTGAGGGAGGCTTGCCCGAACGCAGTGCTTACCTCAATCACTGGCGGCTACGAGGGATACCTGCCCATGTCCATGGAATATAAGAGAGGCGGCTACGAGGCGACCTGGGGTCCCCGTTTCAACTTCAAGGCTGGCGAGCAGATGCTAGCAGCCGCCATCAAGGCCGTCAAAGAATTCTAAAACACACCAAAAGAATTACAATGATTCTCTTTTCGTGTTTCCGCCAAGGCAACTTGAGTGGGCGCCGCCTCGGCGCCCACAAATAAAAATTAGGAGAACAGAATGCGTAACCTTGCCATATTGATGCTGGTGTTGCTGTTGCCCCTTTTTGCAGGAGAAGGCATTTCGCTGATCGAAAACGGCGGCTTCAATGCTGAAGACAACGCACTTAGCGGCTGGAGCGTCAGGAATGGCGGTCTTGGCACGACAAAAGCGGCAAATGGCGTATTCAAGGCAAACGTCACCAAGTTGTCAGAGCGTCCCTGGACAATGGAACTGCATCAGCTGGTGCAGTCGCCAGTGCCCCAGGGTGGCCTGGTTGTGATTGAATTCGAGTACAACATCAGCGCAGGCTACTCATTCAACTTCTACTGGCAGGTGGAGAAATCCCCCTGGCCCAAATTGCTATCCATGCATTTGGACAAGGCGGATGGATGGCAGACTGTGCGGGCCGCAGTCCCCATCCACGAGGCACTGGCTGAAAAAAGCACTGCGCTCTCATTCCACCTGGGGGGGACAGTCGGCACATTCGAGCTGCGGAAACTGTCCCTCACGCTGCTTCCAGAAGGCAGTTCCCCAAATCAGGTTGAAAGCACGGTGCAGCCTGTGCTAGGCGGCGACTTCTATGACAAAGACTGGCGCAACCTGGCGCAAAAACGCCTGCAAGACATTCGCTCTGTGGAATACACCTTGACTTGGAAGCCAAATGCAGAGGTGAAGGTACGCCAGTTAAGCAGGCCATTCAGCTTCGGAGTGGAATGCCCTCTTTCCTTCATGGCATTCAAGAACGTGCCAAAGGAAATAGACAAGAATCTTCTTCCTCAATATGCGAAAATCGTACTGGACAAGTCGCTTTTCGACACCATTACATTCAGCGACGGGCTTACCTGGAGAGACTATGAGGCATGGGGAAAAGAGGTTCTTGCACCGCAACTCAATAACATGCACAAACTAGGCTTCAAGGTTCGTGGACATGCGCTCTACATCCCCGCCTTCATGTTCGCGCCAGTGAAATGCCGCAAGATGCAGGTTGCGCAACTGGACGCGGAATTGAGAAAGCACATCCAAGAAAAGGCAGGCATACCAGGCTTCGACCAGTGGGACGTGGTTCACGGCGTAATGGACTACCAGGAAATCTACAATCTAATCGGCGTGGAAAGCCTCAGCGACGCATTCGTCACTGCCAAGGAAAATGCAAATAACTCGCTGCTCTGCATAAGCGACTTGAATTCCATCTGCGCACAATCGGAAGTGCCCCTGCATGACACGGTTGAATTCATCAAATGGCTGAAGCAGGACGGCAAGGGTCCAGAGGCAATCGTGCTTGGATGCACCGTCAATAGGCCAGATGTGGCGCCACAGGCCATGGAAAAACGTCTGGACTACGTGCAAAAAGAACTTAAAATGCCTATCTTCATTGCGGGCTTCGCCGTGAACGCTGAAAACGATGAACAGCAAACCGCAATGATGCAGGATTATCTCACCTTGTTCTTCTCCCATCCAGGTGTGCACGGCGTCAGCTTCGGCGAACTGTGGGCGGCTGCCAGGCTCAATCCCCGCATGGCATTGCTGGATGCACAGCTTGCTGAAAAACCTGCTTTCGCTGCCGTGAAGAAACTGCTGAATGAAACCTGGCTCACAAATGCGACTGTACGCACGGACGCAAAAGGCAAGGCCACATTCAGAGCCTTCAAGGGAGAATATGAGTTTTCCTCGGGCAACGAGACTAGAAAGGAAACAATAGGAAAGTAGTCCTGTGCGCTGGCTTCAAATCGGAGCCGCTGGCTTTAGCCAGCGGTAAAGGCATGCAATGCCAAGAGTTTTGCAATTATCTCCATTAATAAATGTATATGCCAATATTTGAAATAACCAAGCAAGACAGCCATAGCCGTGCCCGTCGTGGTGTGCTTCATACCGCCCATGGCGACGTGCAGACGCCGATTTTCATGCCAGTCGGCACCTGCGGCACAGTCAAGGCAATGACCAATGAAGAGGTGGAGAACCTAGGTGCGCAGATCATACTTGGCAACACCTACCATCTTTACCTGCGTCCAGGTCTTGAAATCCTAGGCGAAACTGGCGGTCTGCACAACTTCATGAACTGGCAAAAGACCATATTGACGGACAGCGGCGGCTTCCAGGTGTTCAGCCTGGCGAAACTGGGCAAAGTCACGCCAGAGGGCATGCATTTCCAGTCCCACATAGATGGCTCTCACCTGTTCATGGGGCCAGAGGAATCCATGCGCATACAACGCATCATTGGCTCTGACATAGCAATGGCATTTGACCAGTGCACGGCCTGGCCCGCCAGCCATGGCGAGGCTGAGGCGTCACTCAACCTGACCATGAACTGGGCAAGAAAATGCCTGGAACAGCCGCGTGCCAATGGTCAGCTGCGCTTCGGCATTGTGCAAGGCAGCGTGTATCAGGACTTGCGTGAAAGGGCCTGCCGCGAAATAGGGGCGATGGAATTCGAGGGCATTGCAATCGGCGGCGTCAGCGTAGGCGAGTCCGAAGCAGACATGCTGAAGGCAATAGACTACTGCGCACCATGCCTGCCAGTGGAGAAGCCCCACTACCTCATGGGCGTGGGCACGCCCAGGCAGATAGTGGAAGGCATCGCCCGTGGCATTGACATGTTCGACTGTGTGCTTCCCACCCGCATGGCGCGCAATGGCAGCGCCTACACGCCAGAAGGCACCATTCCCATCAAGGCCGCCCGCTACAAATCCGACTATTCACCAATACTTGAAGGCTGCACCTGTTATGCCTGCCGCAACCACAGCCGCGCCTACATCAGGCACCTGCTGAACTGCAATGAGATCCTGGGTGCGCGGCTTATGTCCATACACAATCTGCATTTCTACCTGAAATTGGCCGCAGATGCGCGTCTTGCCCTGGAGCAGGACTGCTTCGGCCAATTCGCGGAAGAAGTCATCGCAAAATATCCCGAGGCCATGGGAAAGGACTTTGAATGAGAAAACTGCTGTCGTCAATCTTTCTGCTGCTGTGCACACTGCTCTGCGCTGACAATGCATTCACCAACTTCGCCAGGGAAAAATACTGGCTGGACAAATATGAGTACCCACCAGTGACAAAAGAGGCCCTCGTGCAGGCCATCGAACTGGGACGGAGCTATTTCCTGAACCACCAGAAAAGCGATGGAAATTTCGTGTATATGCTGGATTTGCAAAACGGCGAGACTGTCCACAAGGACAATGCAGTGCGCCAGGCTGGCGCACTCTGGGCATTGTGCAGTCTTTGCAGAGACAGGTACAACGAACCCACTGGAAAGGCGGCTCGCCTTGGCATCGATTTCTTCGCCAAGAACGTCATCACGCTCGCCAACGGCACACAATGCGCCCGCTACCCAGGAAATCCTGTCGTTTCCACAGGTACCCCCGCCCTGCTCTCTCTGGCGCTTATCGAATACATCAGGGGACGCGGGCAATTCATGGAAGCGGATCTGCGCCTGAAATACCAGGGACTTCTGGACACGCACCTTAACTACCTCAAGTCCATGGAAATGCCCAATGGCTCATGGTCGGCGATGTACGAAATCGAACATGGCTTGCAGAGCACAAAATCCAGCGGCTACTATGACGGGGAGGCTCTGCTGGCATACATAAAGGCCGCCAAATACATGGGACGCTCGGATTTGCTTCCACGCATAGAAATGGCACTGCCACTGCTGCTGAAAAAATACACGCTCGATTGCTGGGGACCTGGAGGAGACGCAAATACATCCAAGGCATTCTCACAGTGGTCAATGATGGCAATGTGGGAATACTATGACGCGGACTGGAATACCCACGACGCACTCATTGTGGACGCCATCCAGGCATACGGATGGTGGGCAATCCATTCAAACAAACTGGAGGCCCGCAGCGGCAACACTGGCTATGCCATCGAAGGGCTGATTGGTGTTTACAATGTGCTTGAGGCAGCTGGCAGAAAAGAAGACGCAGCAAAGGTGCGTGCCGTCATAATGCGCATAATGAGCCGCCTGCTGACGCTGCAATGCGGCTCGCCGCTCTCCAAGTACAACGATGCGCTGGCGGCAATATCTAAACTACCAGACGGGGCCGCCGGCGGCATAATCAACGCGGAGGACGATCCCCGCGTCCGCATTGACACACACCAGCACCAGATGCACGCAATGCTGATGCTGCTTAAACTGCTGTCAAAATAATATTATCCACAGATTGTCGCAGTGAACAGTTCTGTGCGCGGGCATT
>JAFZZD010000680.1 GCA_017615955.1 Victivallales bacterium | reverse complement strand
CCCTCCATGAAAAAATGATTGTACTTGAGGAAATCCAACGCCTCCTGATGGCGCGGGTCATCCTTTGGCAGGAACTTTGCAAATTCCTTTTCTGGCTGGGAGAGAAAATCCACCTTGGGCGAGGCGTCAATAATGCCTCTGCCAGAATAAAGCACCCTGCCCTCCGCGTCGAATATGGTCTCCGATGGGGACTGGGCCAGTTCGGCATTCTGGACGTGAACGTATTTTTCAAAGCCCAAAGCCAAATCAAAGTCAGCCTCTGGTTTTGCAAAGCGGACGCGCCTGTGGAAGGGCCATTCCACTTTTTCATTCAGCACACCATAGAAGAAATTATTTGGCAGCCCTTCCGGCACCAGCACAATGCATCTGCGGAAGAGGGTATGCCTTGTTAGGCTGTCCTTTTCAATCACGCCCAGGTAAGGCCTGGTCAGGAGATCTGTTCTGAGACTGCGATAATTGCCCTCGCCATGGGGCGTGTACTTTACGCCGCCACTGAATGTCAGATCCGCCTCGTAGCAGTTGCCGAAGTCCTGTAGCTTCACATCGCAGAAGATGGGATAGTATGTGGGTTCATCTGGCATGGGGATGGTGAAGGACTTTTCCGACAATGCCTGCAACTGGTCCTCCGTGAAGACATCCCACTCCAGTATTTTCAGCACATCGAAGAAATGCATTCTGGAGAAAGCGATTGCTCCCCTGCCCTCCTGTATGCCGAAGTTTGCCGTGAAGCCGAATGCCGTTGCGCTCAATTGGCTGCCCTTTGCCCCTATCTCCAAATCGAATGGCTGGTTCAGCAGGGCATCGTCCATTTCAAAGGGGATTTCCTGCTGCGCGGTGAACACATTGCGCCTCACATAGCCATACTGGAACACAAAGTGGCCTGGCGACAGCAAGCGCAGGCGCAAGGACTGGCCACGGCGGTATTTTGCATCGTACCTGAACGCCAACGTCACGCCAAAGGTACCCTCGCCGCCACATTCAGCACAAGCGTAATTGAAGGACAGGCGCATCTTCACCTGGAAGTCCTGAACATCTGGAATTATGGGCAGGTATTTATTGCCAGCTGAAAGCAATTCGATGCAGTTGTCGCCAAGGCGTATCGCGGGGACCTCCGCCAGGTTGGAGTTGCATTCCACACGCCAGCCGCCAGGCAGGCCGTTTGTCTCCGTATCGAATGCTTCGTGAAAGATGTTCATTGTGTTTTCTCCTTATTATGTGGGCGCCGAGGCGGGGCCCACTCAGGTTGCCTTAGCGGGAACACGCAACGAGAATTATTATAATTTACAGGGACGCGCCTTTCGCTAAGGCAACCTGAATGCGCCCCGCTTCGGGGCGCACACATCCTTATTTCATGGTTGCCCTGATTATGATGAAGTCGTGCTTCTTGAGAGTGAACGTCACCTTGCTTCCGCTGGCTTCAAGGGGCTGGGCATTTTCGTCATTGACAGCTTTGGCGATGGCAGAGCCATATTGCATTTCGGCCTCGCAATCCTTGTCGGCAAAACTGCCGATGAAGGTCAGCAATTCCTTGCCGCGCTGGTAGGTTACCTGCTTCAGGTCGTCGTTGCTGCACTTAACGGAGGATTTTTCATCCCAGAAGTTATAGACCTTGCAGTCCTTCTCATGAGTGCCGAAGTCATAGAACTTGTCCAGTGTCTTTGCAATCAGCTTGCCGTTGGAGCCACGCGGGCAGGTGGGCTGCACCTCGTGGGGCAGCAGGGAGGCCAGCATTGTGCGCGTGGCCCAGTCCTTGATCTCCTGCGTCTTAGCGCCAACAATCCCGTCCAGCACAGTGGGATAGAAGCCACCGCTGCGGCCAGAGCACACGGCACGAATATAGTCTGATGTGAAGCGCTCCTGGAAGTCATTCACGCCGTACTTCCATTCCATGCCCATGGTGTTTGTGGTGTAGCCCAATGTGGCGAGGATGTTCGTGTTGGTATGGTGTGCCGTGATCCATGGCCTGATGCCTCTGTCCATCATGGCCACGGCCTGGCGACGATGATATTCGCGGCTGCGCCAGAGACCCATTGCGTAATGCACCGTGCCTTCATCGTCAATCCAGCCGCTGCCAGTGGGCCAGCTGGTGTTTCCAGCGAAGAACACATTGTCGTTGTAGATGCCCTTGAAGCCATGCTCCAGCATCTTGTCAAGATAGTAGATTGCATAATCCACGTATGACTTGTTGAGCATTTGGCCGCCAGCCCATTCATCCCTCATGACTGGGTATTCAGGCAGCTTTGCGGCTGAATCCGCATTGCATGTGTAGCAGTATACGATGCTCTTGTCCTGGTACTTGTTCAGTCCCGCCAATGTTCTGAACGCGGCGTATGCGTGATTTGAAAAGTATTTGCGGGCCTCTTCGCGCGACTTGGCGTTCACCCATCCAGTCTCGACTGTGCCGTATGCCTTCATTGCCCTCTCAAGCCAGGCTTCGATGTATTCCTTGTCGAATTTGCCAGTCTTCTGCGCCTCAAAGAGCTTGTCCCAATATTCAAAATCACCAAATGCGGGATATCTGCCCAGCACATTGTAGTAGGAACCCCAGTAGAGATTTGAGTACAGGCAACGTGAAAGCTGCGTGCCATTTGCGGTATATGCATCCCTCCAGCCACGCCATCCTTCAGGCATGGGCTTGACTGGCGACGCTAGCAGCGCGAATGTAATGACAGGGTCGCTTGCCAGTTTTTTGGGTTCGTTCAGCAGATTCAGCCTGATTACGACAGTGCCGTCCTTCTCGCGGTGCAGTTCTACGCCGTCCCTGGTCTTGGAATGACACCAGCCCTTGTCCCAGTCCGCAGTATAGCAGAGTCCCCTGTAGTCGTTGCCCACCCAGATGTAGGGCAGGAAACTGTCGAAATGCTTCTGCGGAATGATGCGGCTTGAAAAGACCAGGCCTTTGCCCTTTGGCACAAAGCCGCCTGGATTGTGGCGCAGTCCTTCCGCCACGGCGTGGTAGAGAGTGGCCACTTCCTTGCGTATTGGGATATCGACATACAGGCGTGTGGGCAGTGGCTTTTTGCCGGGGGCCAGTTTCCAGTCATAGCGGATGAGGCCATCCTGCTCCATACGTATCTGCGCATCAATTTTCAGCGCGTCGCACTCCATTTTGCTGTTGGCCTCGATGGTAGTCCCGGTCTCCTTGGAGAACTTTGGCGCACTGCATTTCCAGGACAGTTTCTTTCCATTGGTCTCCGCGACCACCTCTATTGGACGCGCCAGGACAGGTTCGCCATTGGCGACTACGCTTTCGGGCAAACCATTCTTGCCCAAAGTCATGTCCTTTAGCACGGCGGACAGCTTGTTCCCATTGCGCTTAAGTGGCGTGAAGCCAGTAATCAACCTGTCGTTCATGCCAATCTTGTTTCCAAGCCAGGGATATGCCTTGACCTCGAATGCCCTTTCGTACAGCGGATTGTCCGAGCCAGGCATTGACATGAAGAAGGAGTATTTGCCATCAGGCAGCTTCTTGTTCAAGGGCAATGCTAGATGCAATGTCGCCATTTCGTGCCCGTTCTCGAACTTGCTGAAGCCAGTATTAAAGTCCAGGGAGAAGCTGTCCATCACCTTGTCCTTGTCGTTTCTTATCTGGAGCTGCAGTTTCTTGTCCGGCACAGCCTTGCAGTCCAGCACCAGGTCCACCACAGCCTGTTCAATGCCCTGGAACCAGCGTACTGTTCCATTCACCACCTTGTCTCCCTGGGAGAGCAATGTGATTTCCGCCGCAGTCAGCGGGCGGGAGTATATGCCGAAGTCCGCAAAAGCGGCATTTGCAAGAAGTGCGCCGCCCACAGTGGAAAGATCCATATTCAGCTTATGGGACAGAGTGACGCGCAGTATGCCATTGACATACACCTCCATGGCATCCGGCAGGAAGTTGAATGCCAGATGCATCCACTGCCCAGGCTGCGGGCGGCGTCCCAGCAGCGTGTTCTTGCCATTCTTGTTGTTGGGGAAATACTGTGCGCCTATGAGGAGGCCGCCGTCCCTCTGCTCCTGGAAATAGATGTAGCCATTGTTTCTGAAGACTGTGCCGAAGAAGCGGCGGAATGACTTTTCCTTGGGCAATGGCTCCGCAACTCTCATCCAGAAGGACACGGCGCCAGGCGAAGTGAGCCTTGTTCTGGGGAATTCCACCGTCTTGCCAGTGAAGTCCAGTATTTTACGGGATGCCACAGGTCCCTGCACTGTGGGCAGTTCCGCGTCCTTCTTCATTTTCACTTCCGTGTCTTCCCTGGTGCAGTAATCCACGATATTCTCCTTTCCCGCGTCGAAACCGCAGAACAGGGTCTGGAATGATTCCGTGTTGCGCCAAATGGGGGGCTGTGGTGGAACCCAAGCAAGACTTCTGCTCCAGCCAGACGTATTGATTTCCACATTGCACTTGTCGCCTTCCGCGGAATATTCCTTGGTGAAGTCGCATTCCTTCGCTGCGCCGGCAGGAAGGGACACATTGATTTTAGAGGGTTCCTTGCCATTGGAGACATTCAGCACGATGTCAGCATTAGCCGTCTTTGACGTTGGATTTGCAATGCGCAGACGCAACGGCAACCTGGCATCCTCGCCATAGAGATGCTGTACTGCCAGGCAATCCTTTGACAAATGGAACACGGAGTAGGTGTTGGGATCAATGAAGCTGCCAGCGTCGGTCATGGGTGCCTGATACACTGGGACTATGCCGTAGTTGCGGCAGACCAGGATGCGCCAATCGCCTTCTGGCGAGCCAGTTATGCCCATTTCCTTCATGGGGAAGGCCATTTCCAAAGTCCACACCCTGTTTTTCACGCTAGACTTGATTTTTGCATTATGTTTCCAGTCCGTGGCGGCCAGGCCATAGCCAGGACTGTTGTGCATCGCCATGAACTTGTCCTCAGAATTTATTATGAGCTGGAACGCGCCGAACTTCAGCGATTCCACCTTGCGCAGCTTCTGCGGCGGCGAAAACCAAACTTCCAGCGAATCCTGCATGCTGATGGCTCGTGCGCCAGTTGACAGGCCACCACGGGGCGGCGTCTCCGCCTGCATCGCCAAGTACAGGTTCTTCGCGTCATAGCCCATCCAAATGGTGGTGCGCCGCGCGTCAATTTTCTTTGAGCCGCTGAACGCGGTGGCGAAATCCCATTCCCCCTTGTCGAACTGCCCGTCGATCACTGGTGCCTTCTTCAAAAATGGCACTGAAAACTCTGCTGCGGATAGAATGCTGACCGCGAAACACAGCCAAATCGAAAACAAAACCTTGCGCATGACAATCCTCCTTTAGTAATACCAACTGTAGCTTGTATAGCTGCTGCCGTAATATGCCCAGAAGGGGCTGCAATAAGTCGCATATATTGGATTACCATTTGATCCAGGCACAAGAATTGGCGTCTTCAGCTCGCTTCCTGCGTGTCCGTCCACAAACCCCACTATCACATACTGCTGCCCGTTGTGGGGGAAATCCAAGGTCTTCATTTCGTTTCCCGAAGCATCGGCAAAGGTGGCAGCCTTCTTTGAATCGCCGATGCTGCAGGTCTGCGAGGGAT
>JAFZZD010000679.1 GCA_017615955.1 Victivallales bacterium | reverse complement strand
TTTGTGAAGGCCGGGGCGGACCACATTACGCTGCACGTGGAGAGCGAGGGCAATATAGCCGCTGTTCTGGACCAGATACACGCGGCTGGCTGCACTGCTGGCATTACATTGAGGCCTGGCACGCCAGTGGAGAGCCTTTATCCCTATCTGCCCAAAGTGGAGATGGCGCTTGTCATGACTGTGGAGCCCGGCTTTGGCGGGCAGTCGTACATGGCGTCCCAGCTGCCCAAGGTGGCCGCGCTGCGCAAGTGGGCGAACGAGCACAATCCCGCGTTGCGCATTGAGGTTGATGGCGGCATCAAGGCTGTGAATGCGGCGCAGACTGTGGCGGCCGGAGCCGATGTGCTGGTGGCGGGCAGCAGCATTTTCAACAAGAAGACGCCAGTCGCGCAGGCGGTCAAGGCGCTTCAGGATGCACTGAAGTGAGTTTTGTACGATTGTAGATTTTCAACAAGACATAGCATAAGGAAACTTACCCAATGATTATTTCAAAGTTCAACAGGTATGTGGAAAAGCATGGGCGCGTAACCTACATCATTCTCGGCATCATAATCTGCCTTGCATTCGTGGTGTTTGTCACGCCTGACGGCGCAGGGCGCGGCGGCTGCTCGGGGCGCGGCGGCATCAAGACAATGGGAAAGATGTTTGGCAAGAACATCAGCCTGGACGAATTCCTCCAGCAGCGCAACATGGCGGACCTGACCTGCTTCATGCGCTACAATATTTTGCTTTCCCAGTACAATGAGCAGATGCTGAACCAGGAGACATACAACCGCATACGCACTGTTCGCGCCGCGAAGAAGCAGGGCTATTACAAGAAGGTGACAGATGCTGAAATCGCCAAGAACATACAGGGCAATCCCCTGTTCCGTGAGGACGGCAAGTTCTCTGCCAAGAGGTTCAATGCATTCAAGGGCAATGTGCTTGCCGGTTTCAACATGAAGGCAGCCGACTTTGATGAAATGATACGCCAGAATTTGGCGGTCGCTGCCATGCAGGATGCCCAGACCGAGGGACTCAGCGTTTCCGATGCCGATGTGGAGGCTGAAATCGCCGAATACACGATTGCTTCCGCCGAAGTCAAGCGGGACAATGAAAAGGCTATCACCCCCAGCCAGGCGGAAATAGAGGATTTCTTTGCAAAGCGCAAGGCTGAAATCGTGCCGGACAAGCAACGCTCCGCATTGCTGGCATCCTTCCCGATTGCCGCTTATGCGAACGCCATTGATGTGCGTGACGCCGACATAAAGAGAATGTATGACGCGCAGAAGAACGGCATCTACAAGGGACAGACCCTGGAGCAGGCGAAACCCCAGATTGCCAAGCAGCTGAAGGACAATGGCGCCCGCGCCGCAATGCGCAAGGACGCAGTTGACTTCATCGCGAAACTTACTAAGGAGACCGCAGGGCTGGATGGGAAGGCCGCCGTTGCCAAGGCGCAGGAATTGCTGAAAGGCAGCAAGGCGACAGTCAAGGTCACCGCTCTGTTTGCTGGTGACAATGTGCCCGATGCTGGCAATGCCAGCCGTGCACTTGGGCGTGCGGCTGCCGCTTTGAACAAGCCAGGCGAGCTTGCGAAGAATCCTGTGCTGACGCCAGGCGAGGCAACGCTGGTGATGCTGGCTGACATCAAAGACGGCGTTGTTCCTGAAAAGCTGGATGCCGCCACCAGTGCGAAGATCAAGGAAATGATCATAGCAGAAAAGGCATTGGCTTTCTTCAAGGAGAAGATAGCTCCATACAGGGCCACCGCAGCAGGTACGCAGTCATTCTGGCAGCTGGCCTCCAAGCAGCAGGCCGAAATACAGGCGGACACCACCATGGACAGCGCTGCGAAGCAGAATGCCATGATAGAGCTTTCTGACTTTATCCGCGAGTATGTGGCGCCATTCTACCATGATGAGCAGAGGGCGTTCACCGTGGCGGCTTTCAAGCCTGCGGACTATGTGAAGGAAGTAGTGCTTACTGAGGCTGACATAAAGAATGGCTTCAATGCCCGCAGCGATGAATACGGCAAGGTGGAAGTCAAACTGGACCGCATCACGGTCAAGTTTGAAGAAGGGGCCAGTGCCGAGGCGAAAGCCGCCAAGAAGGCCAGGATCGAGGCTGCCAAGGCCAAGCTTGTGTCAGGTACGGACTTTGCCGCCGTTGCCAAGGAATATTCCGAGGACAAGGAAGAGGCGAAGCTGGTTGACGTGAAGACGCTGGATGACGCCATTGCCAAGCAGGTCGAGGGAATGACGGTCGGCCAGATTTCACCAGTGGTGGAGACTGCGGGTGCATACAGCATTGTCAAACTTGCAGAGCGCAAGGGACCTCGTACATTTGAGGAAGTGCGTGTTGAATTGACGAAGGCACTCACCGAGGAAGCTGCCAAGAAAGCCGCGCAGGACGATGCGGGCAAGCTGCGTTCCGAGGTTCTGGCAAAGCTGAATCCTGAAGGCGAAATGGCCGCTGCGCTGGCGGCCTTCAAGGCAGAGGCCGCCCTGCACAAGAAGGCAAGTGTGACTGACGTGCCCAGCACTGTGCGCAACAACAGGCTTGCTAATGGAGCGGCTGCCGATGCCAGCTTCATGTATGCCGTGTTTGGCACTTCAATGAGCGCACCATGCACCGAGGTTGTCACCGGGAAGGACGCAATTTATGTGGCCTGCCTTAGCGAGGTCAAGCCCGCGTACTTGGAGGACAAGAACGCCAGCGATGCCGTCTTGAGGAACGTCTATGGCAAGTACATGGGCAACGAGGCCAACAAGAAGGAGGCCAATGAGCTTTGCTCCAAGATCAACGAGTCACTGAAGGGCGGCAAGGATTTGAAGACCGCCGCCAGCCCGCTTGAGTTCAAGACTGCCGCCACCAAGCTTACCAGCAAGAATGCCGCTACATTCAGGGATATTCCAGTGCGCAACATCTATGGCATGACAGCTGATCTTGCGAAGGCGCAGGTGAATACGCTGATCGCCCCGCAGAAGGGCGTTTCAGGATATTTTCTGATCCATCTTGAGAACAAGCAGATTCCAAAGATTGCAGACGACGAAAAGAAGGAAATCCGCGATCAGCTCCTCAACCAGAAGAAGAATGAGAAACTGACTGAATTCTACCAGAAACTGGAGAGGGAATCCAATCTGACGGATGTGCCTGACTTTATCAACAAGAAACGCTAGTTCTTGACCAGGGACGAAAGGGGCTGTTGCAAAATCTAATTATGTGAGCGCCGAAGCGGCGCTCACTCAAGTTG
>JAFZZD010000678.1 GCA_017615955.1 Victivallales bacterium | reverse complement strand
GGTACGCTATGCTAAAGCCGTCGCTACTTACGGCAACTTGCAAGGCATGGTGCTGGCGAGAGGCATGCCATTGGTGCCCTATTACGACATTTGTGCTTTTTTCTGGAAAAGAAGATTGACAAACAATAAGTGTGGAGTACATTTTGTTTCGAAATACACCTGTGTGGGTGTGTAAAGAGTTTTTTTAACCCCACAACGCAAAGAGAGGAGAAGATACCATGGCAGCTGATGACAAAGTGAAAAACACTGGAAAAGAGAACGAAATGGTGGCGATTGCGGCTTGCAGCGATGAGAAGGACAATGTCCAGATTTCCAACAATGTGGTTGCGTCGATAGTCCGCAAATACGTGTTGGCTGTGGAAGGTGTGGTTCGCACTGCTCCTCAGGGACTGGTTGAAGGCCTTGCCAACATTCTGGGGCGCAAGGGTGTTGAGAGCAGCATTGGTCTGGAATTGAACGAGGAAGGCGTCGTTGTCACACTGGCATTGGTGCTTCGTTTTGGCTGCAATGTTCCCGCAGTTGCCGGCGAAATCAAGGACGTGCTCTTTGACAAGATCCCAGCCCTCACTGGCTATCCTGTCAGCAAAGTCAATGTGAACGTGATTGACTTGGAGGAAGAGGAGCCACAAGAGGAAGAAGAAGCCGAGGAAGCAGACAAGCAGTAATAGCCCCCCCCAGGAGAGGTTTGAATGGACAAATTTTGGGACTATGCGCTGGCTGCCTTGCAGAACAGCCAGTTCTGGATAGGTGCTTTGGCTGGCTTCGTGGTGGCGTTGCTTGTCTGCCTGATTTGGAAGTGCATTTCATTCCGCGGTGCGCTGCGGAAGGAAATTGTCATAGAGGACAGCGACAAGGGCACGTTCACAATCACTAGCGGTGCACTAATGGAGTTTGTCCGCAACATCGCTGATTCTTTCAAGCAGGTGGAGGTTGTTGGCCTCCGCCTTGTGGAAAGGCGTGATGGGCTTGCAATGGTGATCAACGTCAAGGCAAGCGCGGATGCCGAGATAATCAAATATCTTGGGCAGTTGCGGGAAAAGATCTCCGGCGAGATGAATGCCAAGCTGGGAATAGTCGAGCAGATCAAGGCAATCAACTTTGAGACGCAGGAACTGGTGCCTGTTGAAAAAGAGGCATGATGGCTTGTCGTTCTGCATAAACGCAATTCAAAAAGGGGTTCAGGTAAGTTTTTTTCCTGAACCCTTTTTGTTGATGTGCTTGTTTTTTATGCCGGAGGTAATTGCAAAACTCCTGAAAAGGCATGCCTTTACCCTTTACCGCTGGCTAAAGCCAGCGGCTACGATAGCCAGCGGCTACGAGGGCTAAAGCCAGCGGCAACGATAGCTTGGGGCTTGGCGCGACAGTTTTGAAATTGCCTCTTTGGAAAAATCTTAACTAAAATGAAAATCTACGTACAGACAGACATTGAGGGCGTGGCGGGATTCTGCTTCTTTGAGAATCGGAACAATCCCAATTATGACAACATTCTTCACCGCCAGCGCATGTACAAGTTGCTCACCGGCGAGGTCAATGCCGCAGTCAAGGCGGCCTTTGACGCAGGGGCGGACGAGGTTTATGTGAATGACAACCACGGCAGCGGCTACAACATAATATTCGAGGAACTGGACGAACGCTGCCATATCATACATGGTCGCAACGGTTCCTGCAATGTCTGGCTGCCAAAACTGGATGCCAGCATTGACGCCATGGTCATGATTGGCATGCACGCCATGGGCGGTACGCCCCGCTCCATTACGCCACATTCCCGCTGGGATGTGAATGACGGCGAGATGTACCTCTCCGAGTGCACCATGGCATGTGCGCTGGCAGGCGAAATGGGCGTGCCCGCCGTGATGGTGTCTGGCGATGACAAGATCTGCGCCGAGGTGAGGAAGAAGATCCCCGGCATAGTCGCAGTGGAAGTCAAGGAGGCATTGAGCGCATACCAGGCTTGCTCGTTGATTCCGAAGCGGGCGCAGGAGCTTATCTATGAAGGAGTCAAGAAGGGCATTGAGCAGCGCAATTCAATCGCGCCCTTCGTGATACCTGGACCAGTGCGCCTGAATCTGCTGGACAGCAAGGGGCATGTGCCGCCACTGATGCCCATGGGTGAAACCGTGGTGGCGGACAAGATCAGCACGGCATTCAACGAATATGAAAGCCGCATGCCATGGAACGCTGGCGATGTGCCGTTGCCCGATGGCTTCCTTTTCCCGTAGAGGAGAAACGACTATGGAGACAAAGAACGTATTGGTCACTGGCGGCGGGCGCGGCATTGGCGCCGGCATAGTGCGGGCATTGGCGGAAGCAAGGCACAATGTGGCGTTCTGCGGGCGGGCGGATGCCTCCGCGAACGCGGCATTCCTGGATGAATTGAAAGGCAAGTTTCCTGGGCATTTCGCATATTACCAGTGCGATGTCTCCAAGACGGAGGACCGTGAAAGGCTGCTGGACAATTTCCAGGCGGACTTTGGCGAATTGGACGTGCTTTGCAACAATGCGGGCGTTGCGCCCAATGTGAGGGCGGATGTGCTGGACATGAGCGAGGAGAGTTTTGACCGAGTCATGGGCATCAACCTGAAGGGGCCATTCTTCCTGACGCAGGCCGCTGCAAAACGCATGCTGGCGAACAACAATGGCAAGTTCCACTGCATCATCAACACTGGCTCCATATCTGCGGATGTGGCAAGCATAAGCAGGGGCGAGTACTGCATGTCCAAGGCTGGCGTGGCAATGGCAACAAAGCTGTGGGCTGTGCGTCTGGCGGAGGCAGGCATCTGCGTGTACGAGGTTCGCCCTGGTGTGATCCACAGCGACATGACTTCATGCGTCACGGAAAAATATGACAAACTTATTGCCCAGGGGCTGACATTGCAGCCACGCTGGGGCGAACCTGACGATGTGGGGCGCTGCGTGGCAATGCTGGTAAGCGGTGCCTTGCTGTATTCCACGGGGCAAGTAATAAACGTTGACGGCGGCATGACCGTTGCAAAACTGTAGTCATGCGCGTCGATACTCTAGTCATAGGAAGCGGGGCTGCGGGACTGGCCGCCGCATTGAACTTGAGCCGCCATGGCGTGGAGGACATTGCCGTCTTTACGGAAGGCCTGAAAATGGGCACTTCCATAAACACTGGCAGCGACAAGCAGACCTACTACAAGCTGGGCATGTATGGCAAGGAACCCGATGCGCCAGCGCTGATGGCTCGGGACATGTCGTCCGGCGGTTCGGCGCATGGGGACATCGCGTACATAGAGGCCGCGCTTTCGCCGCTGGCATTCCATAACCTGGTGCTGCTGGGAGTGCCGTTCCCCCACGATGAGTACGGCCAGCACATTGGATACAAGACCGACCATGACCCCAAGCGCAGGGCCACCAGCTGCGGCCCCTACACGTCCCGTGACATGTGCCGCGCATTGATTGCCGAGGTGCAGCGTAGAAACATCCCGATTTTCCAGCAGCGCATGGCGGTGAAGCTGCTGGTGCACGAGGGCAATGCGGTGGGTGCGATTTTCATGAATATGGACACTGGCGAACTGGAGACAGTGCAGGCGCAGAATACGGTGTTTGCCGTGGGCGGACCTGGCGGGCTTTATGAGACCAGCGTGTATCCCAAGGTGCATACAGGCGCAATCGGCCTGGCGCTGGAGGCTGGAGCCTGCGCCTGCAACCTGGCGGAATCACAATTCGGGCTTGCCTCCATCAAGTTCCGCTGGAATGTGTCAGGAAGCTATATGCAGACCTTGCCGCGCTTTGTCTCAACTGATGCGGAAGGCAATGACCAGCGCGAGTTTCTGCGGGATTATTTCACCAGCGTTGCTGACATGTACAACGCAATTTTCCGCAAGGGATACCAGTGGCCATTCTCGGCGGGCAATGTGCCGGGTTCGTCGCTGATTGACATCTTCACCTACATCGAGACTGTGCAGAAGGGACGCCGCGTATGGCTGGACTATCGCAAGGATCCTGATGATTTGAAGCTGGATGCACTGTCCTCAGAGGCGCGTGAGTACCTGGAACGCTCCAATGCAATCCAGGGCACGCCTCTGGAAAGGCTGTCGGCAATGAACGCTCCTGCAATTGAACTCTACAGGAAAAATGGCATCGATTTGAGCAAGGAGCCACTGGAAATCGCGGTCTGCGCACAGCATAACAACGGCGGGCTGGAAGGCGATATATGGTGGCAGTCGGTGAATGTAAGGTATCTTTTCCCGATAGGAGAAGTGAATGGCAGCCATGGTGTCACACGCCCAGGCGGCACAGCATTGAACGCAGGGCAGGTGGGTGCGCTGCGCTCCAGCGAATACATCGCAAACAGTCAGGACCGACATGCAATTGACGATGTGGACTTTGAGAGGCTGGCTTTCTCCCAACTGGAGAAGTTGATTGCAAAGCATGCAGTGAAGGCCACTCTTGACTGGCGAAAGGAAAGAGCCGCATTGCAGCACCGCATGAGCAAGGCAGGCGCATTCATTCGCAGCGAAAAGGCAGTCGCTGATGCATTGGAAGAGGGAATGGCGCAGCTGGCTGCGCTGGACAAATGCGGAATGGGCGGCCTTGCAACCCGTGATTGCGCGGAATTGCTACGCACCAGGCAGCTTTGCATCGCACACGTGTGCTATCTGGCAAGCATACTGGAACAGTGCCGTGTGGTGGGGTCCAGAGGCGGTTCCATCGTGCTGTCTGCTTCGGGAAAGCACATTTCTCCGCAATTGGGCGATGAATGGCAGATTATGCCAGAGGATATTACGTATAGAGATTGCGTTATGCAATGCAAATATGTGACAGGCGAGCAGCCAAGCATAGCCTGGGAAAAGGCACGGCCAATCCCCGAAACTGACGGCTGGTTTGAAAGGGTGTGGGCTGACTTCAGAAACAAGGCTATATATAAAAGAGGTATTTAGGCAAATGGCTCAGGCATTCAGAAAGGTTACGGAATTCAAGACGGTGAAGGACTTCGCCGCATATCTTCAGTCAGAAAACATCAACATAGGTCTGGCGGAAGAGATTCCAGGCGAGGGCAGGGCGGCTCTGGCGCAGCCCGCCAAATGCTATGGCCGCACCATCGGCAACCGCTGGGCTATTCTGCCCATGGAGGGCTGGGACTGCCAGGACGACGGCACACCTAGCGACTACACCCGCCGTCGCTGGCTGCGCTTCGCCACCAGCGGCGCAAAGCTGATCTGCGGCACGGAGGCCGCTGCAGTCATGCACTCTGGCCGCAGCAATCCGCAGCAATTGCTGGTGGCCCCGCATACCGCCGATGCTCTGAAACGCATCAATGCCGAGATGCGTGCTGCACACAAGGAGAAGTTCGGCAGGGACGATGACCTGATGATTGGTCTGCAACTTACTCATTCTGGTCGCTACTCGCATCCGAATGTGGCTGACAAGTTGGAATCGGTGACGGCATACGCGCATCCTCTGCTGGACATTAAGTTCCATAATTCGCAGGCGAATGTGGTCAGCGATGAGGAAATACCGCAAATCGTGGCAAAATTCGCGGAGGCGGCTGTCATTGCGCAGGATGCGGGCTTCGACTTTGTGGATGTGAAGCAGGCGCATGGCTACCTGGGCTACGAATTTCTTACCGCATTCGACAGACCTGGCAAATACGGCGGCTCCTTTGAAAACAGGACACGCTTCTTCAGGGAAACAGTGGAGGCAATTCGCAGCAAGGCGCCTGACATGCCAATCGCTGCACGATACAGCATCTTCGATATCATGCCATTCATCAAGGGCGAAGATGGTGTGGGGCATCCTATGCAGTGGAATGGCCCTTACAAATACGCCTTCGGCGGAGATGGCACTGGAATGGACATGGACCCGGACCTCGCGGAACCGGTGCGCTTCGCAAAAATGATGCAGGAATACGGGGTGGAACTGGTATGCGCCACCATCGGCAGTCCATACTACAATGTGCACATGCAGCGCCCGGCATACTACCCTGTGTCGGATGGCTACCTGATGCCTGAACACCCGCTGTACAATGTGTCACGGCACTTGAAGGCCGTAAGGGAGCTGCGGAAACGCTGCCCAGGTCTTCTTGTGGTGGGTTCTGGATATACCTGCCTTCAGGAATACCTGTCTAACGCAGCTGAATATGCCGTGGCACACGACGAGACTGACTTCGTTGGCATTGGACGCATGGTGCTGTCATACCCCGACATCTGCGACGACGTCCTCTCCGCCCGTCCACTTCAGAAGAACCGCATCTGCCGAACATTCGGCGATTGCACCAGCGCACCACGCAATGGCATGGTCTCTGGCTGCTACCTCCTGGACGACTTCTACCGCAGTCTCCCCCAGGCCGCCACCCTCCGCGCCATCAAGAAGGCTGCACATTAGATTTGTATGTGGGGAG
>JAFZZD010000677.1 GCA_017615955.1 Victivallales bacterium | reverse complement strand
TAAGGCAACTTGAGTGGGCGCCGCTTCGGCGCCCACAATAAAAAATCTTACAATAATTCCATATAGTAAAACCAACAGGAGAGATTAAATGGCAAAGACACCGATTTCAACGGCTCCCTTGAGCTTTGTGGAAATTGTGATGCGTGCTGATGCGGAGACCTTGCGTGCCGCATTGGAAGCCCGCATCAAAGTTGAGGATCTCCTTGCACAGCGCGAGGAGGCGTACCGCAAGATTGCGGAATTGGAGCAGCAGGTGGATACCATAATGGGCGAGCCTGGTGTGTTCGTGTTCCCAGAACCGCCGCTGCCAGTTTCCGGCTATGGTGCCAAGAGTGCGCCAGTGAAGCGTCCCGCTCCGCAGCCCAAGACGAATGCGCCGCAGAGTGACGAGGCAAAGCCAGAAGGCGAGCAGGACGGCGAGAAGGATGGCGAGAACTAGTTTTTGAGGCGAATGCAGGATGCTGTATCACAGAACCTGACTGAACTTCTTAGGCAAAGGGAAGAATGCTTCGTCAAGATTTGGGAGTGCGAGCAGGAATTGAAGGCGATCTTGCCTGATTATCCATTGCCGCCGCCCCCTGACTTGCCGTCTCGCCAGAAGCGTAAGAAGCCAGTTGCAGTGAAGAACGTACCCGACAGGGAGGCGTCCTCCGCTTGTGCCAACATGCCGCTCAAGATACGTGAGCTTGAAGCGGGCGTGGAGAATGCGTACCGATTGGTCTATGTCTATCAAGGCACGGAGCAAAGCAGCTTCCAGACCGAGGCCACACTGGCGAATGCGCTTGCGAACATATCCACGGAGGACTTCAGGCTACTGGCGATAGAGACCGTTGCATTCAACGACCTGGACGATTGGCAAAAGGTGCAGACCATCTGGTCGGCCCGACAAGAGGAATCAAATAGTTAATTTGGATTTAGGACAATGAATAGTTACTTCAATATGAACAGCAGAAAACAATCCTCAATTATCTCCTGGCTGAGGCTTGTGAGGCTGCCCAATTTATTCACTGCCATTGGAGATTCGCTTGCTGGACTTTGCATTGCCTCCTGCGTGACGGGCATTGGCTTTAGCCTTTGGAAGTTGGCATTGCTGCCGTTGTGCGGCGTCCTGCTGTATGCCGCGGGAATTATCATGAACGACTGGCATGACATTCCAGACGACCGTCGCCACAATCCAGACAGGCCTTTGGCCGCAGGGCTTATCGCACCTTCATTTGCATTGCTGGTGGCAATAGTGATGGCATTGGTCGCATTGGCATTGGCGGCATTGCTTGGCAGAATGACCTTCCTGGTGGCAATCGTGCTGGTGCTGGCGATTCTGGCATACAACAACATTTTGAAACGGTATCCCAAACAAGGTGCAATCTGCATGGGAGTGTGCCGCATGTTAAATCTCCTGTTGGGTGTTGCCGCAGTCAAGGTCACTGCTGATATTGCGATACCTGCGGTCACTTTGCTATCGTATATTGCATACGTCACATATCTGGCAGACAGCGAGAACCGCAAGGTGCAGATCCCAGACAAGAATGTGTTTTATCCAGCCATAATATTTGGTGTTGGCTGGCTGGTGAGTGCGATTACTGTTTTGCGTGTGCATTTTTGCGGCAGTTTCTTTGTCAGCCTGATTTGTGCGATATTGGGTGCAGGTCTGGCAGCATTTGCTGGGATGCGTGTTTACAACAAGAGCATACGCTCCAATGAGGCGCATGCCTTCATCGGTAGTCTGATAAGCGCGTTGATCCCCATGCAGGCCTCGGCCATAGCAATGGCGTTTCCTGCCCATGGCATTTTGGTGATAGTGGTTGCTGTTTTGCTGTGGGCGATAACAGTTGCATTGGGCAAGGTGTTCAGGCAAAGCTAGTCATTATTGAATGTTAGAGACACTTCAAATAAGGAATCTTGCCCTGGTACAGAGCCTGGAGATAGACTTCGGTGCTGGACTGAATACCATCACGGGCGAAACTGGCGCTGGAAAATCCCTGGTCATAGGCGCGATACAGTTGCTGGCAGGCGCCAGGGCAAATCCCTCCTCCATACGCAAGGGCGAGAAATCCTGCGAGGTGGCAGGCATTTTCAATTTGGAGCATGTCCTTCCTGAAATAAAGGAGGGCATTGCCGAGAAGTTGCAGGAGGCTGATTTGCCGCCTTGTGATGAGGGCAGGTTACTCATCAGGCGAATTGTCACGGAGAATGGCAGCAAGGCATACGTGAATGGCTCCATGGTGACGGCGGGCTTCCTCAAAGAGCTCTGCGGCAACCTGATTGACCTGCATGGTCCGCATGACAACCAGACATTGTTGCTGAACTCCAGGCAATTGCATTTGCTGGACATATATGCGGGCCTTTCTACCGAGGAGGCGGAACTCAAGTCCATGTACCATCATCTCTCGCAGCTACGGCGGCAGAAGGAGGAGATGCAAAGCCAAGGCCTTGCCCCCGAGGAGCAAAGCCTTTTGGAATACCAACTTCAAGAAATCGAGAAGGCGGATTTGGAGGGGCTTGATGAGGACGAGTTGCTGTCCAGATACAAGGTGGCCAGCAATTCCAGGCGTCTGGTTGAAATGGCGGCTGGCGCGGCGGAGGCGCTCAGCGAAGGCGAGGACACAATGGCGGACAAGTTGTCCGCCCAGCTTAGGGAACTGCATGAGCTGGCCCAGATAGACCAGAACAAGGGCGCCGAGCTGATAAGCCAGCTGGAGGAAGCGACGGAGAACATACGGGAGCTAGGCACCCAGTTTGCGGAATATGCCGAGAGCCTGGACATTGATGCGGAGGAGCTGCAGAAGCTGGAGCGTCGGATTGACAGGATCCAGCGCCTAAAGCACAAATATGGTCCCAGCCTTCAGGATGTGCTTGCAACGGCGCAGCGCATCAGGGCACGGCTTGAGAATGCCAAGGGCAGGGAGTCCGGCCTTGCGAAACTGGCGGAAGAGGAGAGGCAGGCGCAGGCGGCATTTACCGAATTGTGCAGGCGTGTTTCGAAGCAGCGCAATACGGCCGCGCCCAAATTGGCGGCGGCAATCGAGGGCAAGTTGCGGGCATTGGGCTTTGCCAAGGCTGCGTTCAAGGTGACGCTGACCAATGTGGCGGAAGGCATGTCAGGCTCGGATGCCGTTGAATATGAGTTCGCGCCCAATGTAGGCGAGGACATGCTGCCGCTGAAGAACATTGCCAGCAGCGGTGAAATCGCGCGTGTCATGCTGGCGATCAAGACAGTGCTGAGCAAGGCGGATGGCGTGCCGATCTTGATTTTTGATGAAATTGATGCAAATATAGGCGGTCTTGTTGCCGTTTCTGTATCTGAAGAATTGAAGTCTGTTTCACAGGACCACCAGGTGTTCAGCATCACTCACAAGCCGCAGATCGCGGCTGCTGGCGCCAGGCACTATCTGGTGGAGAAGGCGATTGTCGGGGACAGGACCAATACCTCAGTCCACCTTTTGGAAGGGAAGGACAGGCTAGCTGAAATCGTGCGGATGCTGGGAGCCGACATGAACTCAAGCGCCGCAGTGGCCCACGCAAAGGAACTTTTGGGTGTAAAGAAGAAATGAGAAGCAAAGTGCGCATATTCTTGCTGCTTTTATGCAGCCTGGTTCTTTTTTCCTGCCAGCCAGTGGATTTGGAGAAGGAATTGAGTCTGGGGGCTGCTGCTGCAAAGAAGAATGACTGGAAAACCGCTTTGGCAAAGGCGGAGTTGTGCCTGGACAATGTGACGTCTTCGGCTGATGCGGCCATTTTGAAGAGCCTGTCGCTGTTCATGCTTCATGGTGACAATGCGGAGGAGGTGGACAAGGCACTGGAGCTGATACGCCAGGTCACGAAGGAGCATCCCAAACGCTATGACGCCTTCCTGGTGCATGGCTGGATCCTTTTTAACAAAAGCAGGCTTGACGAGGCGATTGCGCCGCTTCAGAAGGCATACGAACTCCAGCTTGAAGTTACCAACAAGAATGTGACGCAGGTGGTGCAGGGCACGATAAACTATGCACTAGGCACTGCATATATGTACAACAATGTGCCGGACGCGGCGGAAAAGCATTTGTTGACGGCCATCAAGAGCACGCCCTACAACACATGGTACTCCATTTATGCAAGCCTGGGAGTGGCGGCGTTCTACAAGGGGCAGCACAAGAAGGCATTGGACTACATGGTGAAGGCAAGGGAAATGGCGCCCAAGGACGAGTATGCGGTTGCCGTGAACATTGCAGTTCTGGTGGATTATCTTTCCTACAGCCAGTTCAACAAGGCGAATGCAAACGTATATGCCGCCCAAAGGAAGAATTGGTATCAATATGCATTGAATTGCGTGCTTGCGGCCAGGAGCCGGTCCGCAAATCTCAAAGAGCAAGCATATCTGGACGATTTGGCGAAGAAGATAAGGAAACGCGCCAAGATTTAAGACATGCCACGCATACCTGAAGAAACCATAGACGAGATAAGGCAGAGGGCTGACATCGTAGATATAGTCGGCTCCTTTGTGCAGCTCAAGCATCAGAATGGTGACTGGTGGGGATGCTGTCCATTCCACAAGGAGAAGACCGCCTCTTTCAAGGTCAACAAGGAAAGGCAGGCGTATTATTGCTTTGGCTGCAAGGCGCATGGCAGCGTGTTTGACTTTGTGAAGGAAATCGTCAATACCGACTTTGTTGGAGCCGTGCGCTGGCTGGCGGACCGGCTGGGCATTGAAATACCAGAAGGCAATTTTCAGGGCAGCAAGGAGCAAAGCGAACTGAGGAAGCAATTGCGTGAAAGACGCCAGAATCTTCTGGAACTTGCCGCTGGATGGTATCATGTGCAATTGAATACGCCACAGGCGGAGATTGCCAGGAACTATCTGGCCTCGCGGGGACTGGATGCAGACGCAGTGGAGCACTTCAAGCTGGGATACTCGCCGCAGTCTTATGATGCCCTGATTCACTGGACCCATTCCATGGGATTCACGGATGAGGATTTGCTGGCCACCGAACTTGTCTCCCACCGGGAAGAGGACAGCAGAATGTACGACCGCTTCAGGGGACGTCTTATGTTCCCCATCTGGAATGAGCTGGGAAAGGTGGTGGGCTTTTCCGCGCGTGTGCTTGACGCGAATGCGAAGACCGCAAAGTATGTGAACAGTCCTGAATCGGATTTCTTCCACAAAGGGCAGATTTTGTATGGCTTCAATTTTGCGCGGCAGGAATTGAAGAAGTTTGACCATGTGCTGATCTGCGAAGGACAGCTGGATGTGATTGCCTGCCACAGGGCAGGGCTGGTGAACGCGGTGGCGGCCCAGGGCACCGCCTTTACTGAAGAGCACGCCCGCATGCTGAAGAAATCCACAGACAAGATCGTGCTGTCCTTTGATGCGGACACTGCTGGCAACAAGGCAGCGGAACGTACGATCAAGATGCTGCATGGAATGGATTTCAGCGTGTCTGTCGCCACATTGCCAGAGGGCGAGGATCCCGATTCGGTATTCCGCAAGGGGGGCGGCGAGGCTTTGCGTAAGATCATGTCGGTTACGCAGCCGGCCGTGCACTATCTTTACAACGTGGCGAAGAATGTCCATGACATGAATTCCGCCGAGGGCATGAGCGCAACTGTCCGCTATGTGCTGGAGGCAATTCGCCCGATACGGGATGCGGTGATACGCGCCTCCTATTGCAAATGGCTTGCAGCCCAAGTGGGGCATGACGAGCGCACCATAGTCAATGAACTGGAATCCATGCAGGCATCCGACGCCAGGCCAATGACGGCACAGCAGGCAATACAGCGCGTCCCTACCAGGCAGGTGCCCAGATTTTATACGCCTTCTGTGGAGACGCAGACCTGGTATATGCTCCTGGACTTGACATTGCATTTCCAGAAACTGGCGCAGGACTTTGCGTTTCTGGAGGAAGTGATCATTGCCATTCCACCGACTCCGCTGGGGCAGGCGATAAATGTCGTGGCACTTTACACTCAGCAGGACGAATGGGCGGGGCTTTCCGACATCATCATGAAAATGGATGTGTTTGCCGATGCGGACGTGGCAAGGGCTGTGGTGGCCTCCGAATACAAGGAATATGTCCCAGCCGATGGCGCCATTCCGCCCAATGTGCAGAAGGCATTCGATGATTGCATCATACGGGTTAAGATGGAGGCATTGGAAAAGACGATTGCGGAAAAGCAGCAGCAGATCAAAAACGAGCACGATGTGGACAGGCAGCGGCAGTTGTTTGACGAACTCAATGCCCTCACTGCCAGGAAGCGTGAGATGAAAGGACAATTGCGCCGTTACTAGTGTCGCATTTTTCCCGCTGTGGCGGAATCAAAAAAAAGTCCTTTGCTATTGCGCTTTTATGATTTGTTTGCTATAATTTGGACTTGACGGAAACTTGAGTTCTAATTGTAATTTAAAATAGGAGAAAGCAATGAAGAAGAACTTCACATTGATTGAATTGCTGGTTGTCATCGCGATCATTGCGATTTTGGCGGCCATGTTGCTGCCTGCCTTGTCCAAGGCAAGGGAAAAGGCAAGGGCTATCAGCTGTGTCAGCAATGAAAAGCAAATGGGACTTGCCATGTCAATGTACACCAATGAATTTGAGGACTGGTGGCCAAACCAGGAGGCGGATCCAGAGCACAGCCCGGCCACAAGCTATCCCTGGAACAAGTTGATGTACTGCACAAAGACCTCCTTTGAAATCTGTGTGTGCCCCTCGTTTGTCAATGAGGGCGAGGCTATGTCGGTTGGCAATGTAAAGAGGATAGGTGTGCCAGAGCACATTTCATCGGGCGCGTGGTCAGGTGGTTCTGCTGGACCAGTTTACTATTTGCATTATGGCATGAACCGTGTCATGCAAAAGCGTAC